>NZ_JYDF01000050.1:0-43223 GCF_003263525.1 Rahnella sp. NRRL B-41462
CCGGGGCGTCCATATATGGAATACTAAATCTGGCCACCTGAATAGAGGTGATATCATCGCCTCATAGTCAAAACAGGTGACATTATGACCGGACGTAACAGACGTAATTTTAGCCCCGAGTTTCGCCTCGAAGCTGCCCAGCTTGTACTCGATCAGCACTACACCGTTGCCGCCGCTGCAACGGCAATGAATGTCGGTAAATCCACGATGGATAAATGGGTTCGCCAGCTTAAAGAAGAACGCGCAGGGAAATCCCCAAAGGCCTCTCCGATGACGCCTGAGCAACTTCGCATTCGTGAATTAGAAAAACGACTGCAACGTGTTGAAATGGAAAACGATATATTAAAAAAGGCTACCGCGCTCTTGATGTCAGACTCCCTGAACAATTCTCGTTAGTTGAGAAACTCAGGACGCGGTTTCCTGTTGCCTTTATTTGCAATGTGTTCGGGATCCATCGCAGTAGCTATCGGTACTGGCTAAGCCGACCGCAGAAACCTGATGCAAAACACATCATTATACTAAGCCTGGTTCGTGAAGTTTATCATGCCAGTAATGGCTCTGCGGGGGCCCGGAGCATTGCCGATATGGTCAGCGCAAAAGGTGTTCCGTTGAGTCGCTGGCGGGCCAGTAAGATAATGAAAGAGCTGAATATTGTTAGTTGCCAGCAACCGGATCATCGCTACAAAAAAGCCACAAAAGAGCATGTGGATATCCCTAATCATCTGGATCGCCAGTTTGCAGTAACGGAACCTAATCAGACCTGGTGCGGCGACGTGACCTACATCTGGACGGGCAAACGCTGGGCTTATCTGGCGGTTGTTCTGGATTTATTTTCCCGCAAGCCAATAGGCTGGGCGATGTCGTTTTCTCCGGACTCAGGTCTGACAGGAAAAGCATTAACGATGGCCTGGGAAGCCAGCTGACGTTATGTATCATTCTGACCAGGGAAGTCACTATACCAGCAGGGAATTCAGACGGTTACTGTGGCGTTATCGTATAAAGCAAAGCATGAGTCGCCGTGGAAACTGCTGGGACAACAGCCCAATGGAACGATTTTTTCGCAGCCTGAAATCAGAATGGGTACCGAACTGTGGATACGCTAATTTTAGCGAAGCAAATAGATCAATAACAAATTACATCATTGGTTATTACAGCCAGCTCAGACCCCACCAATATAACGGTGGCTTAACACCCAATGAGTCAGAGCGATTGTTCTGGAAAAACTCTAAAACTGTGGCCAGTTTTTGTTGACCACTTCAAAAATACCTACATTGGTCAGGCACTATCGACACCGGCCTTGCGCCGGTGTTTTTGCACCCATTCTGTAACCTTCTTGCACTCAAGCTATATCATTTTTGTAGTCCTTTTTTCTCCTCCCTTGTAAGCACACCAGTTTTAGTTCCACGCACTTTTTGAGATTTCCGGTTTCTGATCCCTTCCCAATATCTGTGCCAGGATAAATCAAAGATCCGGGCCTGTTTGCAGGCTTCGGATAAATTCTGCCGGAGTCTGGTTATTTAACGAGGAATGTGGCCCATCATGGTTATGTTCCTTCCGCCAGCGATTGAGCTTTTCTTGCGCATTTTCGATCGACAGGAACGAGTGGATATTCAGGCATTCCTGCAGATAACCCATTGAACGATTCGATCAATGGGTTATCTGCAGGCATGCCGGAGAGAAGTCCTTAGTAACTTTATTTTCGCATGCTCATCACTTTTGAAATGATTTGCCAATAAATACGTTCATAAATGGTGGTATTTACTTTTTTAATCAATAAATTATTTTACTCACTGTGCTGTTGCGTCATATGAAACGGTATAGTTTGGACGTATGGAAAGAAAATCTTCACCAAAACAAAGAGTAAGTTGTTGATTTAATTGAAAGGGAATATGCACTCAAAAGTGAAGGGAAACAGCCAGTAAAAGTAACTTAACCGGCTGTTTTTAAAGGCTAAAAATTAATGATCCTGAACCTGTTTATGAAACAGCTCCCTGAATACCGGATAAATATCTTCCTGTTCACGGATATGCTGCATGGCGAAATTATCGAATTTCTCCTGTAGCACTTCGTATTCACGCCACAGCGTCTGGTGGGCGCGGCGGGTGATTTCGATATAGCTGTAATAACGCACCATCGGCAGGATCTTCTGTGCCAGAAGCTGATGGCAGAGCGGGGAGTCGTCAGCCCAGTTATCGCCATCGGAGGCCTGCGCGGCGTAAATATTCCACTGCGCCGGGTCGTAGCGTTCCTGAATGACTTCATCCATCAGTTTCAGTGCACTCGAAACGATGGTCCCGCCGGTTTCCTGCGAGTAGAAGAACTCCTGTTCATCCACTTCTTTAGCCTGTGTATGGTGACGGATATAGACCACGTCGACGTTCTTATACGTCCGGCTCAGGAACAGATAGAGCAGGATATAGAAACGTTTGGCCATGTCTTTGGTTGCCTGATCCATCGAACCGGAGACATCCATCAGACAGAACATCACCGCCTGGCTCGAAGGCTCGGGGCGACGTTCATAGTTACGGTAGCGCAAATCAAAGGTATCGATGAACGGCGTTTTGGCGATTTTTGCCCGCAGCTCAGCAATCTCTTTACGCAGCCGTTCTTCTTCCAGTAATTGTGCTGGTTCGCTGTGCTCGACCTCGGTCAGCGTCGATTCCAGCTCACGCAGCTCGCGTTTTTTACCCGCTGTCATCGCCGTGCGGCGGGCCAGCGAGTTTTGCAAAGAGCGCACCACACTGATATTGGCCGGTACGCCATTAGACGTGTAACCGGAGCGGTGGGTTTTAAATTCATTCAGCTGTTTATGCTGGTTTTTTCTCAGGTTTGGCAGCGCCAGATCTTCAAACAGCAGATCGAGATATTCGTCCTTTGAAATCTGGAATGAAAACTCATCTTCGCCTTCACCATCCTTGCTGGCATCGCCCTGACCACTGCCGCCGCCACCGCCCCCCTGCGGTCGTTCGATGCGGTCATTCTGCACAAAGTGATCGTTGCCGGGATGAACACGGTGGCGCAAGCCACCGCGACCCTGATGAAACATGGGCTCGTTGATATCGGAATTGGGGATCGAAACGGATTCCCCGCTATCCACGTCGGTAACCGAACGCTTGTTGATGGCCTCGGCAATCGACTGTTTGATTTGCGACTTATAGCGGCGCAAAAAGCGCTGGCGGTTCACCGCGCTTTTATTCTTGCCATTCAGCCGACGGTCAATAAAATACGTCATATTTCCCCCAAACGACGTTGCCAACGATCTTCTGTTACGAGGATTTTCTTACGCGCAGGTACCATTCACACAGCAGGCGTACCTGTTTGCGTGTGTATCCTTTCTCCATCATTCTGTCGACAAAATCATCATGTTTTTTCTGTTCATCTGTCGACGTCTTGGCGTTAAACGAGATAACTGGCAGTAATTCCTCGGTATTTGAGAACATTTTTTTCTCAATGACCGTGCGCAGTTTTTCGTAACTGGTCCAGTTTGGATTGCGGCCGCTGTTATTGGCGCGGGCACGCAGCACGAAGTTGACGATTTCGTTACGGAAATCTTTTGGATTGCTGATCCCGGCCGGTTTTTCGATTTTTTCCAGCTCGGCATTCAGCGATTCACGGTCAAACAGTTGACCGGTATCCGGATCGCGGTATTCCTGATCCTGGATCCAGAAGTCAGCGTAGGTAACATAACGGTCGAAAATGTTTTGTCCGTATTCTGAATAGGATTCCAGATAAGCAGTCTGGATCTCTTTGCCGATAAACTCAGCGTATTTCGGGATCAGATAGCCTTTCAGGTGCTCCAGATATTTTTCAGCGATGTCCTGCGGGAACTGTTCGCGCTCGATTTGCTGTTCCAGCACGTAGAACAAATGCACCGGGTTGGCAGCCACTTCCACATGGTCAAAGTTGAAAACACGGGAGAGAATTTTAAACGCAAAGCGCGTCGACAGCCCGTTCATGCCTTCATCTACGCCCGCATAATCGCGGTATTCCTGATAGGACTTGGCTTTCGGGTCGGTATCTTTCAGGCTTTCACCGTCATACACCCGCATTTTGGAATAACTGCTGGAGTTTTCAGGCGTTTTCAGGCGCGAGAGAATCGAGAAGCGCGCGAGCGTTTCCAGAGTTCCCGGTGCACAAGGAGCATGCGAGAGTTCACTGTTGCTGAGCAGCTTGTCGTAGATTTTCATCTCTTCAGACACGCGCAGGCAATAAGGCACTTTCACGATGTACACACGGTCAAGGAAAGCTTCATTATTCTTGTTGTTACGGAACGTCACCCATTCAGATTCGTTGGAGTGCGCCAGAATAATGCCGTTGAACGGCAGGGCGGAGATCCCTTCGGTACCGTTATAGTTACCTTCCTGTGTCGCCGTCAGTAACGGGTGCAGCACCTTAATCGGTGCCTTAAACATCTCAACGAATTCCATCACACCCTGGTTAGCGCGGCATAAAGCACCGGAATAACCGTAAGCATCAGGATCATTTTGCGCGTGGTTTTCCAGTTTACGGATATCCACTTTCCCGACCAGTGCGGAGATGTCCTGGTTGTTTTCGTCGCCCGGTTCCGTTTTGGCGATGGCGATTTGTTCGAGAATCGACGGCCAGACTTTCACGACTTTAAACTTCGTGATGTCCCCCCCGAATTCATGCAGACGTTTTGCCGCCCATGGCGACATGATGGTGCCGAGATAGCGCGGAGGAATGTTGTATTCTTTTTCCAGAATATGCGCATCTTCCTGCGGATTGAACAGGCACAGCGGATGGTCGTTTACCGGGCTGCGTTCGCCGTTGGCGCTCAGCACGTAAATCGGTACACGTTGCATCAGGGATTTCAGCCGTTCGGCCAGTGATGATTTACCACCACCCACCGGGCCCAGTAAATAAAGGATTTGTTTCTTTTCTTCCAGACCCTGCGCGGCGTGTTTCAGGTAGGAGACAATCTGTTCGATAGCCTCTTCCATGCCGTAAAATTCTTCAAATGCAGGGTAACGTGCAACAACACGGTTCGAGAATAAACGCGACAGGCGTGGTTCAAGCGCGGTATCTACCATCGCTGGTTCACCGATTGCCATCAACAGACGTTCCGCCGCATTGACATAAGCACTGCGATCTTGCCGTGCAATGGTAAGAAATTCCTGCAGTGTGAACTCTTCGTCCTTGGCAGCCTCATAGCGCTGGCGATAATGGTCAAATATGTTCATACGATGCCCGTCCTTCGTTATTTTACCCTTCGTCTTTGGAACCGCACCTTCGTTGGCTTCGCTTGTTCACCCGGGTCACTTAACTGTGTAAGCTCATCGGGAATCATTCACTTGCCGCCTTGCTGCAATTCCAATGATTCGGGTAACGCACAGGTTAATGAGAGCTTTTTTCAGCGCTCCCGGAAGAAAGATCTCCCACCTGAAATACAGCAACCCTTATGCCAACTTGCAAAACCCCTTGGAAAGCGACAATCTCGATGGTTTGAGAACTGTCTTTATTCGGTGGGACGGGCAACCGTTCAGGCTAAGTCTTTCATCTATTTATAAGCGTAGTTTGGCATTAAGAAAATTTCCTCTCTGGTTTTGGCGTTTTTTAAGTCATATCAATGACTCAGTTGTGCGGAATGCTCTGAAAAGCCTTACAGGACGTGCCCTGCAGAGCGGAAGTTGTTTCTTTAGTCATTTTTATTTCATATTTTGCAGTTAAATTGTGCGATCGCCCCGGTTTTTCTGGATATGTCTTTTTATAGACCCAGAATTGCTAAGCGTGACGTTTAAGGTTCATTTACACTAGCGACGTTTTTTTACTTAATGGAATTAAGACAATGAAAATGATCAATCTAAAAACACTGTCCATCGTTAGCGCGGCAGTGCTTTGCAGTCATGCTGCCGTGGCGGGAACCTGGCAGGCGGGTGCATCTGCGCTGGTCGCTCCGGATCCGTACCGTGGTAATAATGACCACGTATACCCGGTACCGATCATCAATTACGACAATGATGATTTCTATTTTCACACCCTGATGGCGGGCTATTACCTGTGGAATGATGACGCCAACAAACTGAGCGTCACCGCCAGCTATTTCCCGTTGAGCTTTGACCCAAGCGACAGCGACGATAAGCGCATGAAGCGCCTCGATAAACGTCACTCAACGCTGATGGCCGGTCTGGCTTATTCGCATAATGCCGAGTGGGGTACCCTCCGCGCCAGCTTCAATGCGGATACGCTGGATACCAGCAATGGCATGACTGCTGATCTGGCTTATCTGTATGCCATTAAAGGCTCTAACTGGGCTGTGGTACCGGGCTTTGGTGTGACCTGGTTTAGCTCGAATCTCACCCAGTATTATTATGGCGTGACCAAAGACGAATCCCGTCGCAGTGGCTTCCATAGCTATTCCCCGAACGACAGCTTCAGCCCGTATGTTGAAGTCTCCGCAAAATATAACTTCACGCCAGCATGGCAAGGGTTCGTGACCGGCCGCTACCTGCGTCTGTCCAGTGAAGTGACCGACAGCCCGATCATCGAAAATAACTGGACTGGCGTGTTGTGGACGGGTGTGACTTACACCTTCTGAGGCAATGCACCATCATGGTGAACATATTGCACATTAGTGGGGCGTATCGCCCCATTTGCACATTTATAGATCAGTAAATTTTCAAAGAATCGAATTAACTTTTCAGCTATGACCCAACCGGAGGAAACAGATGAAAGCGAAGACCGTGCAATTGCCTGATGGCACGACAGTACCCGCAATCGGACAAGGTACCTGGTATATGGGGGAACGGAACAGTGATCTCCGTGCCGAAGTGAAGGCCTTGCAGCAAGGGCTGGATGCCGGTATGACGCTGATCGACACTGCAGAAATGTACGCGGATGGCGGTGCGGAAAGGGTGGTCGGTGAAGCGATATCCGGGCGGCGTGATGACGTGTTTCTGGTGTCAAAAGTGTATCCGCATCATGCCGGTGGCGCGAAAGCGATCGCCGCCTGTGAGCAAAGTCTGAAGCGTTTAAAAACAGATTGTCTAGACCTGTATTTGTTGCACTGGCGTGGTTCGATTCCGCTACATGACACTGTCGCGGCGATGGAAAAATTGCAGCAATCCGGCAAAATCCGGCGCTGGGGTGTCTCTAATCTTGATACTGACGATATGCAGGCGCTGTGGAACATCCCCGGAGGCAATGCATGCATGACCAATCAGGTGCTGTATCACGCGGCAGTCCGTGGCATTGAGTTTGACCTGCTGCCGTGGTGTGAGGAGCACAGCGTTCCCGTTATGGCCTATTGCCCGCTGGCGCAGGCCGGCAAGTTACGTCACGACGTCCTGACTGCACCGGTGATGCAGGAAATCGCCAACGCTCGGGGTGTCAGCAGCGCGCAGATTGCTCTGGCCTGGGTAACGCGCACCGGTAACGTGATCGCTATTCCTAAAGCGGTACAACCGCAGCACGTGAAAGATAATGCGGCGGCGCTGACGCTCAGCCTGACGGCCGATGAAATAGCACGAATTGACACAGTATTCCCGGCACCGAATCATAAAACGCCGCTGGATATGGTTTGAAGTCAATCATTCACATCGGTCATCAGACGATAAAAAGGGGCCATCTGGCCCCTATGTCATCTTTGCTGCAAACCTAAACCGGTTATTTACGGACAGAGAAGGTCACTGCCAGACGCGCTGGCGCGGCATGCGTAGAGGTGTGTGTATGGGAAACTTGCGCCGTTTCAACGCACACCATGGTTTTATATCCGTCATCCGGCATATCAGCCATGCTCACCGACAGTGCAGAACCCGGATTCCAGGCCACCACATCGGCGTTATTTTCATGTGCGACAACCAGCGTACGTTTCAGAACCGGATCAACGATTTCGCTGGTGGCTTGCGGCTGGGTGTAGATGCGGTCAGTCTGGCCCGTGAAGGTCAGATCACCGTCTTCCTGCTTGGCTTTTGCGCCATCGACTTTATCAATAAAGCTGTTGCCCAGGCCTTTAATAGTGACATCGGCGATGTCGCCAATGTTGAAATAGGTGTGCAGGGCGCTGTTGGCTTCGAAATCACCGGTTGATTCCAGCTCGATGTGGCAGGTTGCGCCGAGCGTGAAGCGTGCCGTCAGCGTGAATGCATGCGGCCATAATTCCAGTGTTTCAGGGGAGCTTTTCAGCGTTAAGGTCAGTACCACATTTTCGTCAGTTTCTTTGTGGTCAGTCAGTTCCCACGCAACGTTACGTGCAAAACCGTGTGAGGGTTTGCCCGCCGGACCAAACCACGGCCAGCATATAGGGATACCGCCACGAATCGCAACGCCTTCTTTGAACGCGCTGGCACTGCTCATCCATAGCACCGGCTCTTCGCCTTCAGGTTGCCATGCCAACAGATGTGCACCTTGCAGGGCAATGGCAGCACGGACTCTCGGATGAGTCACCACGAGTACCGGCAGTTCGTCGACAAGACGCTGGCTAACGGAGGTAGAGATTTGGTTTACGATCGGAAGAGAAAAGAGTTGTTCTGTCATTATCTAAAATCCTGTCAGGGTTAAACAATTACGATTTTGAACCAAGACTACACATGAACCAAACCCGTCTGTTTGATCGCACTCATGTGCTGATAAAAAAGTGCATCCGACAGAAAGCAAAAGGGCGACTTGCGTCGCCCTTCAATCAGTTCATTCACATAACCAATTATTTGGAAACGTGAGCGATCAGATCCAATACTTTGTTTGAATAGCCAGTTTCGTTGTCGTACCAGGAAACCAGTTTCACAAAGTTGTCGTTCAGCGCGATACCTGCTTTCGCATCGAATACGGAAGTCAGTTTTTCGCCGTTGAAGTCGGTAGATACTACGTCGTCTTCGGTGTAGCCCAGAACGCCTTTCAGATCGCCTGCTTCAGAAGCTGCTTTGATTACTGCGCAGATTTCTTTGTAAGACGCTGGTTTTTCCAGACGTGCAGTCAGGTCAACAACAGAAACGTTAGGAGTAGGAACGCGGAACGCCATACCCGTCAGTTTACCGTTCAGAGCTGGGATAACTTTACCTACTGCTTTAGCAGCACCGGTAGAAGAAGGGATGATGTTCTGGGATGCGCCGCGGCCGCCGCGCCAGTCTTTGTGAGACGGGCCATCAACGGTTTTCTGAGTTGCGGTAGTTGCATGAACAGTGGTCATCAGTGCTTCAACGATACCGAAGTTGTCGTTGATAACTTTAGCCAGTGGTGCCAGGCAGTTAGTGGTGCAAGATGCGTTAGAAACGATTTCCTGACCTGCGTATTCTTTATGGTTAACACCCATAACGAACATTGGGGTGTTGTCTTTAGAAGGACCAGTCAGAACAACTTTCTTAGCGCCTGCAGTGATGTGCTTACGAGCAGTCGCATCATCCAGGAACAGACCAGTAGCTTCAGCTACAACGTCAACGTTAACTTCATTCCATTTCAGGTTAGCTGGGTCACGCTCAGCGGTAACACGGATGGTTTTGCCGTTAACAACCAGGTGACCGTCTTTAACTTCAACAGTACCGTTGAAACGACCATGAGTTGAGTCGTACTTCAGCATGTATGCCATGTAGTCCGCGTCCAACAGATCGTTGATTGCTACGATCTCAATGTCAGAACGTTCTTGAGCAGCACGGAAAACAATGCGACCGATACGGCCAAAACCGTTGATACCTACTTTGATAGTCATATATTCCACCAGCTATTTTTTTAGTGAATAAAAGGTTGGTTGTAAAATTACAAAAACCTTGCTGAGCGTCAAGCGGAATCGTGTCAATTATTGCTGTAAGTCAAAGCGACGACCTACTCTTGCTCGCTTATTGCACGTTCCGTTTTTAAATCGGCTCACAACCACATGGGGGCGAAAAACAGAATATAAAGAGCCGGAAGATCAGGAGTGTGATCGCCATCACAAGTTGCAAGCTGGCTAACGCTGATGCCATACAGTTTAGGACAAAACGGGCAGACTCGTTGTTAATTTTTTGTTATTATAAACTGTTATTTAAGTTGATTTTTATATTCGTCAGAGAACGAGAATCATGAGCATTGAAGCCAAATCTTCCCCTACACTTGACCAACTCACTGAAATTCAACGTTATGTCACGCAGGAGCACGGTACAGAACCCCCGTTCTCCGGAAAGTTGCTGCACAACCGCCGCGAAGGGATTTATCATTGCGTGGTCTGTGAGTCAGCGCTGTTCTACTCCGATACCAAATACGATTCCGGCTGTGGCTGGCCAAGTTTTTATCAGCCAGTTAACCCTGATGCGATCAAATATCTCACTGATAATTCGCATAAAATGGCGCGTGTCGAAATCCGCTGCTCCCGCTGTGAAGCTCATCTGGGGCATGTTTTCCCGGACGGCCCGAAACCGACAGGTGAACGTTACTGCATAAACTCTGCCTCAATGAGCTTTACGGATGGCAAAAGTGGCAATAAAACCCGCGGTTAGTTCGCAAGAAAATGGTGATGTAATTTTACCGACAAAATCGATTCAGCTATTATTCAAAACCGTTTGAATAATACAGATGAACACAAGGTGCTCAGATGGAAATTAATCAACTTATTGATGTAATGACGCCGGAAATTTACGCACGTCTCGCGCAGGCAGTTGAACTCGGAAAGTGGCCGGACGGTGTCGCGCTGACGCCGGAACAGAAAGAGCACAGCCTGCAGGCCGTGATGCTGTATCAGTCGCGTCACAATGTTGATGCCCAGCACATGAGCATTGGCACGGACGGGCAGATTGTCACCAAAAGCAAGCAGGAACTGAAACAGCAATTTACGCAGGATACGCTGATTAAACTGAAGCCGGAGTAAGTGGGCGGGTTGCGAAAGTGCTGTTTGCTGATAAAGGCGCTGAAGCGCCTTTATCAAGTCAGACGGGAAGACAAATTCAGTCTGTTACTGCCTCAGAGGTACTGATTTTTGCCCCTGCTTTACGCATCGCTTCAACCGCTTCAGCACTGTCTTCGGGTTGCAGATTGACGCCACGGCAACCGTCGGTCAGCAGTGTCACCTGATAACCTTGCTCCAGCGCATCCAGCACCGTGAATTTCACACAGTAATCCGTCGCCAGCCCCATCACATACAAATGTGTAATCTGCGCCGCTTTCAGCCAGTCATTGAGCATCGTAGCAGCGCGATGTCCGTTATCGAAAAACGCACTGTAACTGTCGATGTCAGGATTGGTGCCTTTCTGCACCACAAAATCCACCTGCGGCAGATTCAGCCCCGGGTGAAATTCAGCGCCCGGTTCACGCTGAACGCAGTGAACCGGCCACCAGACTTGCGGCAGACCGTTCAGTTCGCCCGACGTCCAGGGCTCCGCGTGGGAATTCACCGCAAAGCTGCGATGTCCGGCCGGATGCCAGTCCTGCGATGCCACCACGGCGATGTCATGGCTTTTACACCATGTCATCATCTTATTGGCAACCGCAATCGTGGCGTCGCCGTCAGTCACGGCCAGCGCGCCGCTGCGACAAAAATCATTTTGCAGATCGACCAGCAACAAAGCAGATTTCATATCGCCCTCTTATTTATTCGGTGAGTTCGCCGCGCAGGTTTTGCTGCATCAGTTCGCGGATGTCCTCGGGAGTGTGTGACTGGCTGAGCAGATAATGCAACTTGGTCAGTGCCGCTTCCACGGTCATATCAAACCCGCTGATCACGCCGGAATGGGCGAGGGCGTTGCCGGTAGCATAGCCGCCCATGTTGACGCGCCCTGAAATACATTGCGTCAGATTAACCACCACAATGCCGCGCTCAGACGCGTCTTTCAGCACTTTCAGCAGGTCGCCTTTTTGCGGGGCGTTACCGACACCGTAGGAGCGCAGGATCAGCGCTTTTACCGGTTGCATCAGGAAGTTTTGTACCACTTCGGCGGAAATGCCCGGGTAGATCGTTATCACGCCGATAGGTTGTGGCGTGATGTGATGCACTTTCAGCTTCGCCGCAGGCACTTCAGGCAGTGACGGCGTGGAAAGTCGGCGAATGTGGATCCCGGCTTCCAGCAGCGGCGAAAGGTTCGGTGAGGCAAAGGCATCGAAACCATCTGCGTGCGCTTTGGTGCTGCGGTTGCCGCGATACAGACGGTTGTTGAAGAACAGGGTGACTTCGTTGACCGGATGATTCGCGGCGATATACAGCGAGTTCAGCAGGTTGATCTGACCATCAGAACGCAACGCTTCAAGCGGAATCTGTGACCCTGTCACAATCACCGGTTTGCTCAGATTTTCCAGCATGAACGACAGTGCAGAAGCGGTGAATGCCATGGTGTCGGTGCCGTGCAGGATAACAAAGCCGTCGTAGTCGTCGTAATGCGCCTGAATATCGTCGGCGATGTGCTGCCAGTCTTCCGGCGTCATGTCGGAGGAATCCATCAGAGGCGCGTATTCCTGAATGGTAAATTCAGGCATCTCAGGGCGATGGAATTCAGGCATCAGCGCCAGCTGACGTTGTAAATGGCCGGACACCGGAATGTAACCCTGTTCAGAACGCTGCATACCGATTGTGCCGCCGGTATAGGCAACGTAAATAGATTTTTTAGTCATCGAAGATGTTCTTTTTTAGAAAGGTGAAAGCAACTGCGCTAAGTATAAAGGCTTCGTGGCTGACGTCCCACCCTAAAAAAGCCCGGAGTTCTCAGCAAGAAGCTCCAGGCTGTGCATTAAGGCGATTCTTTATCCCACATTATCCCAAAACGGAACGTTACTTCACATCACCACAGGTCAGGCAGAGTGCGTAACGGTTCTGCGGATCGTTCATGTTGCTGAACAGGTCAGCCTGTGATTTCAGCGCCATGGCCATTTTGCTCACCGGCGCAGGCAGATACGCCTGGATTGCCGCCGGTAACATAGCGTGAACCGATGCGCTGACCTGCGAGAATACCAGGTCGCTCAGGCTTGGCTCACTGACATACCAGTTCAGTTGCCATTTTGGCAGTTTGGCCAGTTCAGCGGCTTTCTTCACGGCGTCATCGAAATCACCCAGCTCATCAACCAGGCCATTGGCTTTGGCATCTGAACCGATCCACACGTGGCCCTGGGCGATCTGGTCGATCTGCTCAGGCGTTTTGTGGCGTGAATCGGCAACCAGACCGAGGAAGGTTTTATAACCGTTCTCGATATTGAGTTGCATCATCTGCGAGAACTCCGGCGGCAGCGCTTTGGTGGAAGCGATATCCGCCAGCGGTGACGTTGCCACGCCGTCAGTATGCACACCCGCGTAATCGAGCGTGTTCTGGTACGTGTTGATTACACCAAAGATACCGATGGAGCCGGTGAGAGTGCTCGGGCTGGCGATGATGTAGTTGGCTGGTGTTGAAATCCAGTAACCGCCGGATGCCGCCATACCGCCCATTGAAACCACAACCGGTTTACCTGCGGCTTTCGCAGCCGCGAGTTCGGAACGGATCACTTCAGAAGCGCTGACGCTGCCGCCCGGGCTGTTAACGCGCAAGACAATCGCTTTCACTTTCGGATCCAGACGGGCATCACGAATTTGCTGTGCCGTGGTGTCGCCACCGACTGCGCCCGGTTGTTCTTCACCGTCGTTAATTGCACCGGTGGCAAAGATCACCGCGATTTGCGGATCGTTGTTGTCCGGTTTTGGCTTCGGCGAATAATCGTAAATGCTGGTGTAATTAAAGTCTTTGGTGTCTTTGTTCCAGCCAAAGGCTTTCACCATCTCGTTGTCGGCTTCGGTGCGTGACGCCAGTGCATCAACCAGCTTGGCTTTCAGCGCATATTGCGCCATATCACCGCCGGTTGCCTGCATACCCGCCAGCACGCCCGCCGCACCCGGGAACAGTTGTTCGGGCGTGATCTGACGGTTGGCTGACACGGTATTGAGATAGTTGGTCCACAATCCGCCAATCCAGCGGCTGTCTGCCTCACGGGCGTCAGGAGACATATCATCACGGATCAATGGCTCAACGGCAGATTTATAGGTTCCGACGCGGAAGATATTGGTGGTGACTTTCAGCTTATCCAGCAGGGATTTGTAATACAGATTGTTAGTGGCAAAACCGTGAAGATCGACCGCGCCCTGCGGCGACAGATAGATTTTGTTGGCGTAACTGGCCAGATAATATTGTGACTGGTTATAGCTGTCGCCGATGGCGTAAACCGGTTTGCCTGCATCGCGGAATTCACGCAGCGCTTTACCGATGTACTGCAGTGAAGACTGGTCGGTGCCGGTGAAATCGGTCAGCTGTAACACAATCCCGGTAACGTTTTTGTCGTCTTTAGCGGAGCGGATGGTCTCGACGAGATCAAACAGCGAGTTCTCCTGCAAGCGGCTGCTCGACGTGCCCAGCAATTCGCGGCCCCACTGACGGACTTTATTATTGACGGAAGGCTTGTCGACCACTGAGCCGCTGAGATCAACCAGCAGTGCACCTTGGGTCGTTTCGACAGGCTTGTCCTGCACGGCATACCAGATGCCAACACCAGCCAGAATAATGAGAATAAGGAATACGTTGAGAATGAATTCTCTGACGAAATTAAGAAGACGCCAGGTCCACTTAAAAAAACCGGCGATAATTCGCCACAATGTGCGCATGGTCTCTCCAACAAGACAGATAAGTCCCGCTATCCTAATGACCCGCCAGAAAAATGTCAGCTTTAAATCATGTCAGAGTTTGGCAGTGATGCATTATCTGAAAGCCAGTTGACCGTTGGAAAAAGGCGTTACGATTATGTTAACGTAATTCAAATAGCAATTATTCTCAGGAGAATATCATGGACGCTTTGGACTTATTACTTAACCGCCGTTCTGCTTCCCGCCTGGCTGCACCGGCACCGGCCGGTGAAGCGCTGCAAAACATCATCCATGCGGGTATGCGCGCCCCGGATCACGGTGCCCTGCAACCCTGGCGTTTTGTCATTGCTGAAAACGACGGCCTGACCCGTTTCAGTGAGGTGCTGCGCGCGGCCGCCATAAAAGACGGCGCGGATGAAAAAGCCATTGAGAAAGCCACGCAGGCGCCATTGCGCGCACCGCAAATTATTACCGTGATTGCCGTGTGCAAAGAAAGTCCTAAAGTACCGCAATGGGAACAGTTGCTTTCCGCCGGTTGTGCGGTTCATGCCATGCAGATGGCTGCACTGGCGCAGGGTTTTAACGGCATCTGGCGTACCGGCGCGTGGACTGATCATCCGGACGTACGCAAGGCATTCAAATGTGGTGAAAACGATAAAATCGTCGGTTTCCTGTATCTCGGTACACCGCAACTGAAAGCCAGTTTGCAGGTGATCCCGGCCGACAGCACGCCATTCGTCACGCATTTGTAAAATCAGACCGCTCGCTTATTAACCGGTTTTGATCGGCCTTTTCCGATTAAACCGGTTTTTTGCTGCCTAAATGAGCGACCGCCGTCGCGGATCCTTGTAACCATCTTACTAATTACGCCGTCAGCGGCTAACATAGCCACTCTGCATGATGAGGACGTAGTGAAATGAAGGGTGGGATAATGGAAATCTTTGTCGCGATTACACCGCAAACAGGTGCCTGTTGATGCGTCTGTTCATTGCCGAAAAACCCAGCCTTGCCCGCGCGATTGCGGATGTCCTGCCGAAACCTCATCGCCGGGGCGATGGTTATATTGCCTGTGGCAACGATCAGGTGGTGACCTGGTGCGTCGGCCACTTACTCGAACAGGCGCAGCCCGATGCCTACGACAGCCGCTTTGCGCGCTGGTCGCTCGCCGATTTGCCGATCATTCCTGAAAAGTGGCAGCTTCAGCCGCGTTCTTCCGTCGCCAAACAACTCAACGTGATTAAACGCTTATTGCTCGAGGCCTCGCAGGTTGTCCACGCCGGTGACCCGGATCGCGAAGGGCAGTTGCTGGTGGATGAAGTGCTGGATTATCTCGAACTGACGCCGGAAAAACGTCACGCGACCCAGCGCTGCCTGATTAACGATCTCAACCCGCAGGCCGTCGAACGCGCTATTGAGCGGCTGCGCGACAACCGTGACTTTATTCCGCTGTGTGTTTCCGCGCTGGCCCGCGCCCGTGCCGACTGGCTTTACGGCATCAATATGACCCGCGCCTACACCATTCTGGGGCGCAACGCCGGTTACAACGGCGTGCTCTCCGTCGGACGCGTACAGACCCCGGTTCTCGGACTGGTGGTCCGTCGCGATGAAGATATCGAAAACTTCGTGCCGAAAGATTTCTTTGAAGTAAAAGCGCATATCGTCACGCCTGCCGAAGAGCGCTTTGTCGCGCTGTGGCAGCCCAGTGATTCCTGCGAGCCGTATCAGGATGAAGAAGGGCGATTGCTGCACCGTCCGCTGGCCGATCATGTCGTGGCGCGTATTGCCGGACAACCGGCGATGGTCACCGGCTATAATGACAAGCGTGAGAATGATATTGCGCCGCTGCCGTTTTCACTCTCCACATTGCAGATTGAAGGCTCGAAAGCCTTTGGGCTGAGTGCTCAGCAAATTCTTGATATCTGCCAGAAATTGTACGAAACGCACAAATTGATTACGTATCCGCGTTCGGATAGCCGATACCTGCCAGAGGAGCATTTTGCCGGGCGTCATGCCGTGCTGAATGCCATTGGCGTTCACCGGCCTGACCTGATGCCACAACCGGCAGTGGATACCGATTTACGTAACCGTTGCTGGGATGACAAAAAGGTTGATGCGCACCATGCGATTATCCCGACGGCGCGCAGCAGTAACGTCAATCTGACGGATGACGAACGCAAAATTTACGGCCTGGTGGCGCGCCAGTATCTGATGCAGTTCTGCCCGGATGCGGTTTACCGCAAATGTGTTATCGACCTGGATATCGCGGGCGGTAAATTTATCGCCAAAGCGCGTTTTCTGGCCGAGGCGGGCTGGCGCACGTTGCTGGGCAGTAAAGAACGCGACGAGGAAAACGAAGGCACGCCACTGCCGGTGGTGGCCAAAGGTGACGAACTGTTGTGCGAGCGCGGAGAAGTGGTTGAACGCCAGACCCAGCCGCCGCGGCCTTTTACCGATGCTACATTGCTTTCCGCCATGACCGGGATTGCGCGTTTTGTGCAGGATAAAGAACTGAAAAAAATCCTGCGTGCGACAGATGGATTAGGTACGGAAGCAACGCGTGCCGGGATTATCGAGCTGCTGTTCCGCCGCGAATTTTTGTATAAGAAAGGGCGCTATATTCATTCCAGCGATACCGGCCGCGCGCTGATCCACTCGCTGCCGGACATCGCCGCCCGTCCGGATATGACCGCTGACTGGGAATCCACGCTGACGCGTATCAGTGAAAAGAGCTGCCGTTATCAGGATTTCATGCAACCGCTGGTCGCGACGTTGCAGAATCTCATCATGCAGGCCAAAACGAACCGGGTGTCTTCGGCATTCCGCAGTCTGCCTTCCAAACCGGCGGGCGCTGTGGCGAAAGGCAAAAGCGCCCCTAAACGCCGCAAAGCGAGTACCAAAGGGAAGGAAGCAAACAGTGATGAATAATGTTTTTATCCGTAAAGTTCTGATGGCAGCGCTGATCAGTTCCGCGTTGCTGGCTGCACCGGCGATGGCGAACCGCAGCAATATCGGCAACGGTACGGATGTCGTTGTGCCATTGCCGCCGCAAATCTGGCAGAACAGCGGCAACAACAATAACAGCGCGCCAACCTGCCACAATTGCTGTATCTACAACAACCAGAGTTACAGCGAGGGGGCCGTTGTCACGGCAGACAGCGTGGTCCTGCAGTGTTCCCGTGATCCGAATGTGGTGGGCACCAACGAACTCAAATGGCAAGTGTTGAAGAAATAACGCTTTCTTAAAATGTTCAGACAAAAAAGGCGCGAAACTGGCAACAGTCCGCGCCTTTTTATTTGCCATGATCGCTAACCGGCAAATTTTGCCAGATAAGCTTGTGCCAGCGGGATATCCGCCGGTGCCAGTTCAAACGACAGCACCTCATCCGGCGTTACCCAACAGATTTCAGAGTGACACTGTAACCTAATCTCGCCGGTAAACCCGCTGACCCGCCAGCCATGCAAACGAATTAACCGTTCAGACTGTTGCACAACGCTGGTAGCGATGAAATTTTCCACCGTGGCAGTGATGCCCATTTCTTCCTGCAACTCGCGCACTAATGCAGCAGGCTGGCTTTCCCCGGCTTCGACTTTGCCGCCGGGAAATTCCCACAAACCGGCCTGATCGCCGGACGCATCCCGACGGGCAAGCAGCAATTTGCCCTCGCGCTCAATCAGGGCGCGACCACATCAATCGTTTTCATGGTCATTACTTCAGGTCGAACGTCGCCCAGATTGGCGCATGGTCAGACGGCCTTTCCATCCCGCGGATATCGTAATCAATCCCGGTGGCGATACAACGCGCGGCCAGCGGCGTGCTCGCCATGATCAGATCAATACGCAGACCACGGTTTTCATCAAAGCCGCGTGAGCGGTAATCAAACCACGAGAATTTATCAGCGGTGTCGGGGTTGGCGGCACGGAAGGTGTCGATCAGACCCCAACCTTTCAGGCGATCCATCCACTCACGTTCTTCCGGCAGAAACGAACATTTACCGGTGCGCAGCCAGCGTTTGCGACTGTCTTCGCCGATACCAATGTCCAGATCGGTCGGGCTGATATTCACATCGCCCATCACCACGACCGGATTGTTCACCGACAAACTGGTGGTCAGGTAATCCTGCAAATCACGGTAAAACTTCTCTTTTGCCGGGAATTTAGTCGGATGGTCGCGGCTTTCACCCTGCGGGAAGTAACCGTTGATGACCGTCAGAATGCCTTGTGGCGTTTCGATATCGGTCATGATGATGCGGCGCTGAGATTCTTCATCATCACCGGGGAAACCACGGCGTACAGCGACGGGTTCTTGCTTGGTCAGCATGGCAACGCCGTAATGGCCTTTTTGCCCGTGATAAAACACGTGATACCCGTGCTGGCTGACTTCTTCCAGCGGGAACATATCGTCATGCACCTTGGTTTCTTGTAAACCAATAACGTCAGGCTGGTGCTGTTCGATTATTGCCGCAAGCTGATGTGGACGTGCGCGCAATCCATTGATATTAAAGGAGACGAACTTCATAGTCGGGAACCATTTGGCGATGAAATCAGAAGGGCGATAGTAGCAGAAAAAGGCGGGATGGCGAAACCAACATGTGCCGGATGCTGTCAGCAGAAATCACTATGAAAGCAAAATCCTTACCCGATCATCATGGCAGTCAGATGTCATTCAGCGAATTATTTTGTCAACTTTTCGTGACAGTCTCTTCTTCCGGTGTACATGAAAGAGTATTATGCCTGCAGCGATTTCCGCACCGGCAGAAAAAGGTCAACACTGATGCGTCTGGAAGTTTTTTGCGAAGACCGCCTGGGTCTCACCCGTGAACTCCTCGATTTACTGGTTTTACGCAGTATTGATTTACGCGGTATCGAGATTGCCTCGATTGGCCGTATTTACCTGAATTTTTCCCAACTGGATTTTGATACTTTTCGCGCCCTGATGGCTGAAATCCGCCGCATCGACGGCGTGACGGACGTCCGTACCGTGTCGTTCATGCCTTCCGAACGGGAGCATCGTGCGTTACGCGCTTTACTGGTTTCCATGCCGGAACCGGTTTTTTCCATTGATATGAAAGGCAAGGTCGAGCAGGCCAATCCGTCGGCGATGGCATTGTTTGAACTTGATGAAGACAAAATCCGCAATGTGACAGCAGCGAATCTGATCACCGGTTACAACGTCACGCGCTGGCTGGAAAGCGAAAATGCCCAGCCACACACCGAACGTATTGTGATCCGCAGCCAGGATTTCCTGATGGATCTCACGCCAATACATGTGGATGACGAAGACGAAAAAGGCGGAATTGCCGGCGCTGTCGTCATGCTCAAATCGGCTGCCCGCATGGGACGTCAGTTGCAGGATCTGACTGTTAACGATGACAGTGAGTTTGACCACATCGTCGCAGTCAGCACCAAAATGCGTCACGTTTTGGATCAGGCGCGTAAACTTGCCATGCTGGATGCGCCGCTGCTGATTGTCGGTGATACCGGCACCGGTAAAGATTTACTGGCGCATGCCTGCCATCTGCGCAGTGCACGCGGCAAAAAACCTTTCCTCGGTCTGAACTGTGCGTCGCTGCCGGATGACGTCGTAGAAAGTGAGCTGTTTGGCTACGCGGCAGGCGCTTATCCGAATGCGCTGGAAGGCAAAAAAGGCTTCTTTGAACAGGCTAACGGCGGCTCCGTGCTGCTCGATGAGATCGGTGAAATGTCGCCGAGAATGCAGATCAAACTGCTGCGCTTCCTCAATGACGGTACGTTCCGTCGCGTGGGTGAAGAGCACGAAGTGAAAGTGGATGTCCGCGTGATGTGCGCCACTCAGAAAAACCTGGTGGAACTGGTGCAGCGCGGCGAGTTCCGTGAGGATCTGTATTACCGCCTGAACGTGCTGAGCCTGACACTGCCACCACTGCGCGACCGTCCTGCGGATGTGATGCCGCTGACTGAACTGTTCGTGGCGCGTTTCTCGGATGAACAGGGGATGCCGCGTCCGAAACTGTCTTCACAGCTGGCGAATTACCTGACGCACTACGGCTGGCCGGGCAACGTCCGCCAGTTGAAAAATGCCATTTATCGTGCGCTGACGCAACTGGAAGGCGGAGAGCTACGCCCGCAGGACATCGTTCTGCCGGACTTTGACGCTGAAGTGACGATAGGTGAGGAAGCACTGAACGGTTCGCTTGACGACATCAGCAAACGTTTCGAACGCTCCGTGCTGACCCGGCTTTACCGCACTTATCCGAGCACGCGTAAACTGGCGAAACGTCTGGGCGTCTCACACACGGCTATTGCTAACAAACTGCGCGAATACGGCCTCAGCAGTCGTCGTGGCGAAACGGGCGACAGCGACGAGTAATTCCCGGTTCAGAAATTATGCACAATAAAAAAGCAACGGATTACGCCGTTGCTTTTTTTTATCTGCTAAGAAGTGATTATTTCAGCACAGCCAGCGCAGATTCATAGTCAGGCTCAGTGGTGATTTCATTCACCAGCTCGCTGTACAACACGTTATCCTGACCATCCAGCACCACAACCGCACGGGCAGTCAGACCGGACAATGCGCCATCGGTAATGCCCACGCCGTATTCGGATTTGAAATCACCGCCACGCAGGGTGGACAGGGTAATCACGTTGGACAGGCCTTCCGCGCCGCAGAAACGGGACTGTGCGAAGGGCAGATCAGCAGAAATGCACAGCACCACAGTGTTGTCGATGTCAGCCGCCAGTTGGTTGAATTTGCGGACGGACGTGGCGCAAACGCCGGTATCGATGCTTGGGAAAATGTTCAGGACTTTACGTTTGCCCGCGAAGCTGCTCAGGCTGACATCAGCAAGATCTTTAGCGACCAGGGTGAAAGGCTTAGCAACATCGCCTTTCTGAGGGATTTTGCCTGCAACGCTAACCGGGTTGCTTTGAAAGTGTACTGTCTGGGTCATGATTATTTCCTATTTCCATTTGAGTCAAACGGCTTTCAGTTTAGGGGAACAATGCTATGTTGGATATAGATTATTTGTTAATAAGTTGTATGTATTGATTGTATCCCGCAGGGCGCATTTCACTATTGGAGACGCTATGAGAAGTGTTCGCTTTTATCCTGAAGCCTGGCCGTTACATACGCCGTTTGTGATCTCCCGTGGCAGCCGCACTGAAGCGCGGGTGGTGGTGGTCGAAATAGAAGAAAACGGCATTCGCGGCGTCGGGGAATGCACGCCGTATCCGCGTTATGACGAGAGCGAAACCTCGGTAATGGCACAAATCGCCAGCGTCGTTACCGCTATAGAACAGGGTGCCAGCCGCGAAAAATTGCAACAGATACTTCCGGCAGGCGCCGCCCGCAATGCGCTGGACTGTGCGCTGTGGAACCTTGAATCCCAGACCAGTGGCCTGAATTTATGGCAACTGACCGGCACTGAACCGCTGCCTTCCATCAGCATGGCGCAGACAGTAAGTATCGGTTCGCCGGAAGCGATGGCGGAAGCGGCGCTGGCCTTGCAGCAAAAGGGGGCGACTCTGCTGAAAATCAAACTTGATGACCGCCTGATTGCCGAACGGCTGGTGGCGGTGCGTGCCGCCGTGCCGAACGCCTCGCTGATTATCGATGCCAATGAAGCCTGGCAAAGCGACGGGCTGGCGGCTCGCTGTCAGTTGCTGGCTGACCTCGGCATTCTGATGCTTGAACAGCCGCTGCCTGCCGGTGAGGATTCGGTACTGGAAAACTTTATCCACCCGCTGCCGATTTGCGCTGACGAAAGCTGTCATACGGTTGAAGGCTTACCGGCGCTGAAAAACCGCTATGACATGGTGAACATTAAACTGGATAAAACCGGTGGACTCACCGGTGCACTGGTGCTGGCAGAAGCCGCGCGTGAACAGGGTTTTGAGATTATGCTCGGCTGCATGTTGTGCACGTCACGGGCGGTTCGCGCAGCATTACCGCTGACGGCGGGGGCTAAGTTTATTGACCTTGATGGCCCGACCTGGCTGGCTCAGGACGTCGAACCGGCCATGAAATTTCACTGCGGTGGCATTGACGTTGCCGGTTCGGACTGACTTCGCCCGGCTTTTTATTCACCAAACCCGGCGGTTTTGTGCGCGAAGGCAAATCTGTAATGATTTCTTATAGGGAATTATTACCGGTAATGATAAAACTCGTGAATGTTTCAGGGCGTAGCCCTTTGTCAGTTCAGGAGAATTTATGCTGCAGGGAAATCCATTTCCGCTTTTATCGTATTCCGCATGCGCTGTGCTGGCGGCGCTGACTGCCAGTCAGGCTATCGCCGCTCAGGTTCCTGCCGGTTCCCCGCTCGCGACAAAACAGGAAATTGTCCGTCACATTAAAGACGAACCCGCCTCACTGGATCCGGCAAAAGTTGTCGGTCTGCCGGAAGCGCAGGTGGCGCGTGATTTATTCGAAGGGCTGGTGAATCAGGACGCCACCGGGAAAAATATTCCGGGCGTGGCGGAAAGCTGGCAAAACCAGAACAATCAGGTATTCCTGTTCACTTTACGCAAAGACGCCAAATGGTCGAACGGCGATCCGGTGACCGCACAGGATTTTGTCTATAGCTGGCAGCGTCTGGTGGATCCGAAAGGGTCATCATCCGGCGCGTGGTTTGCCGGGCTGGCCGGCATTGCTAATGCGGATGCGATTATCGCCGGGAAAATGCCGGTGGATAAACTGGGTGTGACCGCCGTCAGCCCGACGCTTTTACGCGTTACTCTGGATAAACCGGTGCCTTATTTCGTCAGTCTGCTGGCGAATTTCAGCCTGTTCCCGGTGCATAAAGCCACTGTTGAAAAATACGGTGATGAATGGACTAAACCGGGCAATCTGGTGGGTAACGGCGCGTATGTGCTGAAAGACCGCGTGGTCAATGAAAAGCTGGTGCTGGAACCGAACCCGTATTACTGGGATCATGCCCGCACGGTGCTGACGAAAGTCACCTTCGTGCCGATCAACAAAGAATCCAACGCCACGAAACGTTATCTGGCCAATGATATCGACATCACCGAGTCCTTCCCGAAAGACCAGTACAAAAAATTGCTGCACGATTTGCCGGGGCAGGTTTACACGCCGTATCAGCTCGGCACTTATTATTACGCCTTCAATACCCGCCGTGCGCCGACCGACGACGTCCGGGTGCGTCAGGCGCTTTCACTGAGCATTGACCGTAAAATTATTGCTGAAAAAGTGCTGGGCACGGGCGAAAAACCGGCGTGGCGCTTTACGCCGGATGTGACCAACGGCTTCAAACCGGTTGAAAGTGAGCTGCAGCAATATTCACAGGAAGAACTGAACGCACAGGCGAAAAGCCTGCTGGCGGCGGCCGGTTACGGCCCGTCAAAACCGCTGCATCTGACGCTGCTGTACAACACCTCGGAAAGCCATCAGAAGATTGCCATCGCAGTGGCATCGATGTGGAAAAAGACGCTGGGTGCCGATGTGAAACTGGTGAATCAGGAATGGAAAACGTACATCGACAGCCGCAACACCGGTAATTTCGATGTGATCCGCGCGTCCTGGGTCGGCGATTACAACGAAGCCTCGACGTTTCTGTCGCTGCTGACGTCCACACATAACGGCAACATCAGCAAATTCAGCAATGCGGAATACGATAAAGTCATCAGTGACGCCAGCCGTGAAACCAGCGAAGCGCGCCGCAATAATGACTACAACAAAGCCGAGCAGATTATTACCGGGCAGGCCCCCATTGCGCCGATTTATCAGTACACCAATGGCCGACTGATCAAACCCTGGGTGAAAGGCTATCCGATTAATAACCCGGAAGATGTGGCTTACAGTCAGGAAATGTACATCCTCAGACATTGATATTTCTGACGTAAAAAAGCGCCCGCAGTGAATAGCTGCGGGCGCTTTTCTTTTACCTCATCTTTCAGTTTTTACGGCTGAACAGACGTAGCAAGAGTGCCGCACCGGCCGCAATCGTTGCCAGCGCCACCACACCCGTCCAGCCACCGGTTGCCAGCGCTTTACTGCCGAGCGCCGCACCGGCTGACATGCCGATAAACACCACGGTGAACAGCAGGGCATTCAGTCTGCTGCGTGCCGCTGGTTCAAGGCCATACACCAGCGTCTGATGTGCCACCAGCGTGGCCTGAATACCTAAGTCAAAACCGATGGCGCTCAGCACAATCAGCGCCAGCTGAGCGTGCGATGACAACAGCGGTAACAGGAACATCGCCGCAAAAGAAATCATCACCAGTGCTGAACCCATTTGCGTGACCCGCGCCGGGCCTTTCTTATCGGCTAACGCACCGGCCAGCGGCGCAGCTAATGCCCCTGCTGCACCCGCCAGACCAAATGCCCCGGCCACTGCGCTGCCCAGATGGAACTGTTCGTTAAGCATAATCGCCAGCGTTGACCAGAAGGCACTGAACGCGACGGACAGCAAACCCTGAGCCAGTGCGGCATGACGCAGTGTTTTATAGTTTTTCCACAAGCCAAACATCGAGTGCAGCAGACCGGCATAACTGATACGCGTATCCGGTTTGAAACGCGGCAATACCCGCCAGAGCGCAACGCCAATCAGCGCGACGCTCAGCGCCGCCAGCTGATACATCACCCGCCAGCCAAAATATTCGGCCACAAAACCACTGAGTACGCGGGAAAGCAAAATCCCGACCAGAAGACCGGTCATCACCGTGCCGACCGTTTTCCCCCGTTGTGCGGCTGGCGCCAGATGCGCCGAGGCGGGCACGATATCCTGCGCCATGGTGGCACCGATACCGGTGATCAGGCTGGCGACCAGCAAACCGTGAATGCCTGGCACAAAACCACACAGCAACAACGCAGCGGCCAGTAAAATGCTTTTCAGCAGAATAATGGTGCGGCGGTCATGGCGGTCACCCAGCGGAATGAGAAACAGAATTCCCAATGCGTAACCGGCCTGTGTGAGCGTCGGAATCAGACCGACGGACGTGGTGCTGGCTTGCAGATTACCGCCCATAATGCCGAGCATCGGCTGGCTGTAGTAAATCGAGGCGACGCTTAACCCCGCACCGGCGGCCAGTGTAAAAATGATTTTGCCCGACAGGGCGGATCCCTCAACATGGGATGTGCTGGTAAGTTCTGACATAACGTGACCCCTGAATAATAAGTTTGTAGCCGTAAGTGCGTGGAATGCATTCTTCACCCGAATGGTTATAAGTGGTAGCCTGCAGAAAGGTAAAACTGTTATACGTGAGGCGTATGAATACACCCGTCACCAGCGGTATTGACCGTATCGACCTGATGCAAACTTTTGTGCGTATTGTGGAAAGCGGCAGTTTGTCTGCGGCTGCGGCGCAACTGAGCACCAGCCAGCCGACCGTCAGTCGCCGTTTGCAGTCACTCGAGCGCCTGCTGGGCGCGAAACTTATCCTGCGCACCACCCACGCGATGAAGCTCACCGACGACGGCCAGCGGTGTTATGAGCAGGCAAAATTATTACTCGAACGCTGGGTCTCGCTGGAAGATCAACTAAGCGGGGCGGGTGATGAACCGGTGGGGACCCTGCGGGTGCGTGCGCCGCATGCGTTCGGACAGGACCAGCTGATCGCGCCGCTGACCCGTTATTTACAGCGATACCCGAATCTTTCCGTCGACTGGATGCTGAATGACCGCACGCCGGACTTCATTTCTGAAGATATTGACTGCGCCATTCAGGTGGGGAATGTTGCCGATCCGTCGATGGTGGCCATTTTGCTGGCCGAGGTGCCACGTATTGTGGTGGCGACGCCGGAACTGCTGCGGCAGCATCCGGTTACCCGGGTCAGCGAACTGGCAAAATTACCCTGGATTTCTTTCAGCACGTATTACCGCAACGAATTTACGCTAAAACATGACAATGACGGCAGAATGGAAAGTTGCAACATTGCGCCGCGTATGGCGACTGACAGTTTATACGCCATGCGTAAGGCCGCGTTGTCGGGATTAGGGGCGGGCATTGTGTCTGCGTGGATCGTCAAAGAAGACATCGCCGAAGGACGTTTACAGCGCGTATTACCCGGCTGGAACGCCTTGCCGCTGCCGGTTTATCTGGTCTATCCGTATTCCAGTTATTATCCGGCGCGCCTGCGCAAATTCCTCGAAATGATGCGCGGCGTGATGCCTGAACTGGCCGAAATGCAGACACCCGGCGGGTAGAAACACTCGGTTATGTCGCGAAACTGAGAGACTTAGCGCTAAACTTAAAACAGATAACGAAGAAAAAGCGAGGAATGTCGTGGAAGTCATCAAGGGAAAAGAACTACAGGTTTCAGATGCCGTTTATGCTTTCCAGATGGACGGACAGGGCGGCGTGAACGATATCAGTCCGCTATGTGTCGCCAGTGAAGATAAACCCTGCTGGTTGCATCTTGATTACACGCTTCCTGCCAGCGAACAGTGGATCAACAGCACGCCGGTGTTGCCGGATACCGTGCGCGAGGCACTGGCCGGGGACAGCGTCCGCCCGAAAGTTATGCGCGTAGGCGAGGGCACGCTGATCACCTTGCGCAGCATCAATCTTAATGCGGATGCGCGGCCCGATCAGCTGGTCACCATCCGCGTCTACCTCACCGATAAAATGATTGTCTCCACGCGGCACCGGAAAGTGTTTTCCATGGAAGAGATGATCGGGGATATGAAGCAAGGCAGCGGGCCGCGGAATACCGGGCGCTGGCTGGTGGAAATTTGCGATGCGCTGACCGATCACACCAGTAATTTCATTGAAGATCTGCACGATAAAATTATCGATATTGAAGATGATTTGATGGAGCAGCAGGTGCCGGAGCGGGGTGCGATGGCGTTGCTGCGCAAACAGCTTATCGTTTTACGTCGCTATATGGCGCCGCAGCGCGATGTGTTCTCCCGCCTTGCCAGTGAACGCCTGCCGTGGATGAATGACGATGACCGACGTCTGATGCAGGAAATTTCCGATCGGCTGGGGCGCGGACTGGATGATCTGGATGCCAGCATTGCGCGTACTGCCGTGCTCTCGGATGAAATCAGCTCACTGTTGGCCGATTCACTGAACCGCCGCACTTACACCATGTCGCTGCTGGCGATGGTCTTCCTGCCTGCGACGTTCCTGACCGGTCTGTTTGGTGTCAATCTGGGCGGTATTCCCGGCAATACCTCGCCGTTTGGTTTCGGGATTTTCTGTGCCTGTCTGCTGGCGCTGGGCGGTGGTGTCGCACTGTGGATGAAAAAAAGCCGGTGGCTGTAGAGCATTAACTGGCTGAAAAAAAGCCAAAAAAAAGCCGGTCATAAGACCGGCGTCGTTCGAATTAAATTGTGCTATGCATTAATTCTAAAAATTTGGAAATAAGACAATATGGAGCACAACGCCCATCGCTTGACGTTGCATTCACCTGCGGAATAGATACTGCACCGATTCAGCCATTCTAATGTTGATTTCGCTCAATCTTTTTTAAGGTTTCTCCCCTGCGGAAGGCCTGTACAGGCATTTTTGCTTGCCTGCCTTATTTTCGACATAACAGGAGATTGCTGTGCATACCCGGGAAATGATTCATCAGGCGTATGAAAATACGACCACTAAAACATCCGGCATCTGGAAAAACCACCGCGACACGGGCGAAATCCGCACTGAGCCTTTTTATCACCCGACGCGGCTTGCCATCACCAGCGGTCATCGCGCAGGCCCCCGGATGGCGGGGTTACTGGCAGACTTAGCCACCGCTGCGCAGGGGGATCCGCTGGCCGATGTGGCGCAGGTTAACGGCATGCATTTCACCTTTTTCGCTATCACGCAGGCGCTGTATGACCGCCCTGAAGACGCGGAAGGCCTCGCGGATCTGATCAGCATTTTTGAACAGTATTGCCGTGGCCATGTTATGCAGATCAGCGATTTGCGGCTGGTGGCTTTACCGGATCAGCTTCTGCTGGCCGGATTTCCGGACGCGGAAAGTTTGCGGGTGAGACAGGCGCTGGTTGAGCATCTGCTGAATACGCCGTGGGCAGCCAGGATCAGAGAGCGATTCCCCAACACGGAAATCCCGCAAGTCTTCTGGCACAGCACCTTGCTGCGTTACAGCGCGCAATATCTGCCTGAATCGCTGCGTGTCTGGTTCCATGAAAACCGGCAGAAAGACTTTGGCTCGCTGAGTTTGCCGGTGAACCTTGTCATGACTAATTACAACTGGACGGAGACGTTCACACTAGCCTGATAAACAAAAAGCCCGCATTGCGCGGGCTATAAGATTCACAGTGAACGCTGCGTGGGAGATTATTTAATTTCCAGCACGTTCAGACGTTCAACCGGCACCGCCGCTTCATCTTCATCCGGCTGCCAGCCAACAGGCTGCATCGGCATATCTTCACGGTCAAACGCCAGATCTCCACCGTCGACTACGGCATCGCCATGACGGATCCCTTTAAAATCGAACAGATTCATGTCATTGAGATGCGAAGGCACCACATTTTGCATCGCGCTGAACATGGTCTCAATGCGGCCAGGATATTTTTTATCCCAGTCTTTCAGCATGTCGCCGATAACCTGACGTTGCAGGTTTGGCTGCGAGCCGCACAGGTTACAAGGGATAATCGGGTATTCGCGCGCAATCGCAAAACGTTCGATATCTTTCTCGCGGCAGTATGCCAGCGGACGGATCACGATGTGTTTACCGTCGTCGCTCATCAGTTTTGGTGGCATTCCTTTCAGCTTGCCGCCGTAGAACATGTTGAGGAACAAGGTTTGCAGAATGTCATCGCGGTGATGGCCGAGGGCAATCTTGGTACAACCCAGTTCCGTCGCGGTGCGGTACAAAATCCCGCGGCGCAGACGTGAACACAGGGAACAGGTCGTTTTGCCTTCCGGGATTTTATCTTTGACGATGGAATAGGTGTCTTCGGTGACAATCTTATATTCCACACCCAGCGCGTCTAAATACTCAGGCAGGATGTGTGCCGGAAACCCCGGTTGTTTCTGGTCAAGATTGACCGCCACCAGTGAAAAATTCACCGGCGCGCTTTGTTGCAGGTTGCGCAAAATTTCGAGCATGGTGTAGCTGTCTTTTCCGCCGGAAAGACAAACCATAATGCGATCACCTTCTTCGATCATACCGAAGTCAGCAATTGCTTTCCCAACGTCACGGCGCAGGCGCTTTTGTAGCTTGTTGAGGTTGTACTGATCTTTTTTATTAACTAATTGATTATCTGACATTTTTTGATGTTCGATTCGTCTGGTGGCGCAGCAGGGGGAAAACCTGCAACGCGAGTTTCTTGTTCAGCATACCGGTCGGGTCGCTTTCATGCTCCAACTGCCGATGATAAAAGGCGGGTTTGTTCCCGCAGTCAGCATCCGGCATGCGTTCGTGTGGCGCGTATGATACGGATTACGCCGTGAAATGTCAGCGCGTTTTATAGCAGCATTCCGGCATGCTCCGCTTGGGGAAAGGGAGTTGCAGGTCTGGAATAAGAGGCGACCCTTATTTTCGGTGTCATAACGACAAATAGACTTTCAGATGTTCATGAGTATTTTCGGTCATCTCCGGCCAATAATCGGCAAATTTTTCAGGCAACAGTTTAGGTTATTTTACCTGTCCGCAGAGGGGAAGCGGGGCTGTTTAAGGGATTTTGTGCCTTGAATGACACACCTGTGATGAAGGTACGGGGGCAAATACAGATGTTTCTCAATGAACAAGCTGAAATGCTAACTATGCTTACTAAACGCATTGTTAAATCAGAATCACTTTCAGGAGAGAAGTATGAACAGGAAAAACCTTATTGCCGCGTCACTTGCCGCTGTATCCATTCTTTTTGTCGCAGGTTGCGCGTCTAATCAGGCGATTAAAACTACGGACGGGAAAACCATCGTCACAGACGGTAAACCTCAGGTAGATGACGATACCGGTCTGGTGTCTTATAAAAATGCCGAGACGGGTAAAACCGAGCAGATCAATCGCGACCAGGTTAAAAATATGAGTGAACTGGATAACTGATTTATCCGGAAATTCTGACAAAGGAGAGAATGATGAACAGGAATTTATTGCCTCAAAAAATGCTTTTGCCTTTAGCCGCTATCCTGTGTGTCGCAGCGCTGTCTGGCTGTACCCGCACGAGTTATGCGATTCAGACCAATGATGCGCGAACCATCATCAGCGACGGTAAACCGAAAGAAGCAGATTCCGGTCTGCTGGAATATACCGACGCCAATGGTGTGAAACAGCAAATCAGCAAAACTGAAGTGAAACAGGTAACAGAACTTCCGAAGTAAATCCGGTGCGTAATCTTTTTTTGTCTGATATTAAAACCCGCTGCTAAAGCGGGTTTTTTATGAACGGATTACCGCAAACCGTTGCCCAAATCTCTGCATTGGTTTTCTCATTGCCCCTATCTTTGCGACGTCACCACATTGCGTTTTAATGCTTTTTTGGCCAGTGCGGCTTTCATGCCTTTTTCTGCGCTGCGGTGCAATATCCAGCCGAACAGCAGAACTGACAGGGCGCACAGCAGGAACAGGAGCCGTCCCCACAACGGATTCGGCACCAGCACCATCAGCAGCAACCCCGCGCCCATGTACATCGAAATACGGCCGATTTTATCGCGCTGCAGGCGGTCGAACTCATCTTGTTCATGGTCGGCATAGACGGGTGTCTCCATGTCAGAAAAGAACTGCTGGCGCTGAGTTTCCCGCACCGTATCGGACTCGCGATAGAACAGGGTGGTCAGACAGAAGAACCCGCCGGTAAACACCAGGTGCGCAAAGATATTCCACATGATCGCCACATCCAGCAGTTCACGTGCCGTCAGGGTGATCCCCAGCAGACGGGCGACATCCGGCGCGGTGAACAGGTTCGCCACCACATAAGACACACATAATCCGAATAATACGGTGACCCATGCCGCCCAGTCCGGCGTTTTACGGATAAACACACCGAGGAACAGCGGCACCACAATCGGTGCCTGCATCAGCGTGCCGACTTTCATCATCAGGTCGAACAGGCTGACTGTCTGCATGGTGTGCATGTATTGCGCCACCAGAATGACCAGTACGCCATTCACCACGCAGGCAATCTGGCCGACGCGCAACTGATATTTGTCGCTGCGTTCACTGTTGCGGTTAATGACCGGCGTCCAGAAGCTGCGTACAAAAATCCCGGAATTACGGTTCAGTGCGCAATCCATAGAAGACATGGTGGCGGCGAACAGTCCGGCCATCAGCAGGCCGACGGTGCCCACCGGCATGGCGCGTTCTGCAAAAATCAGATACACCGCATCGGTCGCGTTTTTGCCCAGTTCCGGATGCGCGGTTGCCGCGTCAGGATAAAGGATCGCCACCGCCCACGGCGGAATGAACCAGATAATCGTACCGACCAGCATCAGCACTAACGCGAACAATGCCGCCTTTTTGGCATTGAAACTGTCTTTGGCATTCAGGAAGCGGTAGGAATCCTGCAGATTGTTGATGCTCTGCACATTCTTGATAAAGAAGAACAGGAAACAGGCCACCAGCAGGGAAATATAATGCGGGCCAACGTCAGGGCCGGTAATGAAGCCGGAAGGAAACTCCGTCACCAGTTTCACCGGGCCGCCGACTTTAAATAACGCCACCACTGCGCAGGCAATGGAAATAATCGCCACCACCAGCGTCTGCACAAAATCACTGGCGACCACGCCCCACGCCCCACTCAGCAGCGAAATCACCAGCACCACGATGCCCGTCACCCACAGCGTCAGAGTGATGTCGTGCCGGAATACCGCGCTGGCAAACACCGCCAGGCTGTTCAGCCATACGCCGGCGCTGAGAATGCTCAGCGGAATGATCATCCAGGTGAAAAACTGTTCGTTACCTTTGCCGAAGCGATGGTTGATTGCCTCGGTTGCGGTATCAACACGCAACTGGCGGAAGCGGGCGGCAAACCACCACCAGGCGATCAGATAGCCGAACACGTTACCGGCAAACACGCTGACGACATTGAAACCGTAGCGGTAAGCCTGACCGGCCGCACCGGTAAATGTCCAGGCGCTGAACTGGATCATAAAGGCGGTCGCGCCGACCATCCACCAGAGCATTCGCCCGCCGCCGCGGAAATAGTGGCTCGAGGAGCCGGACGCCATTTTTTTGAAGGCATAACTGATGGCAATCATTAAGACGAAGTAACCGATCATGACCAGAACGTTGATATCCATTGTCGTTACTCTCTTGTTTGTAGGGTGAGATGTTTTTTGGTTATGTATTGAGCAAGCGTAGAAGAGGGAATTGAAATTAAAAGTCGGACAAATAAGAAATGCTTAGTTTGTTATCAAATTGTGATTCTGGTCACTTGTTTGGCCGAATATCGGCTTTTAAGTCAATTCTGGCTGGCGAAAATGAAGGTTCATTGCTTTATTAGTATGACTAAAGCGTGAAATCTCAACGGGGAAATGGCGCGGAGCCGGGAGAATACATGACGTTAATGCTGTGCAGTAATGGAAAAGGAGTGACGGCCAGCCTGGTGCTGTTGCTGACGCTGATGACGGGTTCTGCCGGAGCACTGGCTGCGGAACCGGCATTTTTGAATACGGCGCAAATGTCTGTTGTCCGCCAGCAACTGCACGATCACCGTGCGGCACCGCAAACGGCGGAGGCGTATCAGCACTTGCTGGCCGCGGCGGATTCCGCCCTGAACAAGCCTGAGCTGAGCGTGACCGACAAAGGCATGACGCCGCCGGGAGGCTCGAAGCATGATTATCTCAGCCTGAGTGCGTACTGGTGGCCGGACGACAGCACACCCGACGGACTGCCGTGGGTGCGCAAGGACGGTCATGTAAATCCCGCCAGTAAAAACGACCAGAGTGATGGCGTGCGGCTGGCCGATTTTACCGCACGGGTGCAGAACCTGACGCTGGCGTGGTATTTCTCCGGCGAACAGAAATACGCCGATAAAGCCGCCAGCCTGCTGCGCACCTGGTTTATCAACCCGGAAACGCGCATGAACCCGAATCTGAATTATGCGCAGGGTGTGCCGGGCATTTCGCCGGGACGTAACGCCGGTGTGCTGGATGGCCGCTATTTCTCCACCCGAATTGTCGATTCGTTAGTGCTGTTGCGCGGAAATCCGGCCTGGACAGATAACGACGAACAGCAAATGCGGGCGTGGATGCAGGATTATCTGCAGTGGTTGCAGGGCAGTAAAATCGCGAAAAAAGAAGGACGAACGGAGAACAATCACGGTAACTGGTATGTGACACAAGTCTCCGGTATTGCCTGGTATCTGGGCGATAAAGCGCTGACTGGCGACATGGCGAAGCTGATGAAAAGCAAGCTGGATGTGCAACTCAAACCCGATGGCACGCAGCCTGCCGAGCTGGCGCGCACGCGTTCGTTTCATTACAGCTACTTCAATTTGCAGGCAATCAGCATGATGGCGGTGCTGGCGCAGAAAAACGGCATTGACCTCTGGCATTACAAAACGTCACAAGGCGGCAGCGTGCTGACCTCGCTGGATTTCATGGCGCGCTTTACTGATCCGTCAGTGCCCTGGCCATACAAGTCACTGGATCAGATCCGTGTGCGTCCGGTGCCGTTGCTGTCCTGGGCGGATAACGCTACGGGTGAAAACCGTTACGAACAATACATCCGCAGCGCGAAATTCACCTTGCCGCCAGCGGTGAAACCGGCTTCCGGCGGATACCACGAAGACGTGACCCGTGGCGCGGTGATGGAGGCCGAACGCGAAACCTGGCTGCTGTCATTGCCATCGTTTGCGGCGGGATATGTCGCGCCACAGCCTCAGGAGATGCATAAATGAATCACTGGCAGCCGTTGCAGATAAGCGCGGGCGAAGCGGATGAACTGCGCGGGCAGATTAATGCAGATTCTCCTTTGGGTGCGGCGCTGCGTGCGCAAATCACCACGCTGGAAAACATGCTCGTGCAGCCGCCGACGATTCCCGGTCACGGCGAGGCAGGTGGCCCTGAGCATACGCAGCACAAGCAAAACTATCTGGGAATCAATCTGGCGGGGCGTTTAGCGCTGATCACCGGTGAGCCACGTTATGGCGATTACGCGCTGGCGCTGCTGACCGGTTACGCCGACATTTATCCCTCGCTGGGCAGCGCGACCAGCAAAGACAGCAATGCGCCCGGTCGTTTGTTCCATCAGACCCTGAATGAAAATATGTTCTGGCTGTACGCCGTCGAAGGCTACCACTGTGTGATGCCATCGCTTAGCGCGGCTCAGCGGGAACATATCGAAACTAACCTGTTTCAGGTGATGGCAGATGATGCGCTGAACCGGCATACCCGTGATTTCGATATCGTGCATAACCACGGTATCTGGTCGGTGGCCGCGGCGGCGATCAGCGGTTATGTGCTGGACGATGCATCGCTGGTAGAAAAAGCCTTATATGGCCTGAAAGGCGACAGTGAAAGTGGCGGATTCTTTGCCCAGCTCAGCCAGCTTTTTTCGCCGGACGGTTATTATATCGAAGGGCCGTATTACCACCGCTTTGCGTTGCGCCCGTTGTTACTGCTGGCGGAGGCCATTGAACGGCGTCAGCCGGATTTACAGATTTATCAGTTCCGTGAGCAGATTATCCGTAAAACCTGTGAAGCCCTGATGCAGACCGCATTCCCCGACGGCGTCTGGCCTGCGCTGAATGATTCCTCTAAAACCATCAATATTCGTGATGACGGCGCGGTGATCGCCGCCAGCGTCTGCTATTCCCGCTATGGCCACAATCCGCAGTGGATCGCTGTCGCACAACAACAGCAAACGGTGTGGGTGAGTGCGGCCGCGCTGAAACTCTCTGCTGCCCTGAAAAAAGCCCCGGCAACGCCCGTGGACTGGGGCAGCGCAGAACTGCGCGATGGTCCGCAAGGCACGCAGGGCGGCATCGGGATTTTACGCAGTGACGCAGAAAATCAGGACATGGCGCTGATGTGGTACGGCCAGCACGGCAGCATTCCCCGCCTGCATTCGGCGCTCAATCACGGCCACTTTGACGGCCTGCATCTTAGCCTGTTCAGCGGCGGACGCGAGTTCCTGCGTGATTACGGCTTTGGCCGCTGGGTCAACGTCGAGCCTAAATTCGGTGGCCGCTATATTCCTGAAAACAATAGTTACTGCAAGCAGACCGTCGCGCATAACACCGTGGTGGTTGACGGGCAAAGCCAGAATGGCGGCAACAGTCTTGAGGCCGAAACACGCTGGGGCGAACCGCATTTCTTCGTCACGGGTAATCCGGCCTGTCAGGGGATGAGTGCGCGGCTTAATGATTATTATCCGGGGGTGAACCAGGCAACGGACGGTGCTGATGCTGAGCCTGCCGGAACTGTCTTCGCCGCTGATCGTCGATGTGTTCCGGCTTACCAGCCATGAGCCGCACCAGTACGATTATTGCCTGCATCATCTCGGTCAGTTTGTCCGCACTGATACCGCTCTTGATGCTGCCAGCCAGCTGACGCCACTCGGTGAAGATCACGGCTATCAGCATTTATGGGATTGCGCGAGGGCTGATGTTGCGGCGGGAGATTCGGCCTTATTCAGCTGGCTTGACGGCGACAGTTACCGCACCCTGGTCAGCGCCTTTCCCGACGGTGGCGAACTGATTGTCGCCCGCACCGGGGCCAGCGATCCGAATTTTAACCTGCGTAATGAACCCGCTTTACTGCTGCGAACCCGGGGGACAAACGCCATTTTCGCCAGCGTGTTTGAAACCCACGGCTATTTTGATGAAGCCAGCGAAATGTCCCTCGACGCGCGCGGCAAGGTTGAACGCGTCAGCGTGGTCAGCCATGACGACGTGCAAACCGAACTGAATATTTACTTTGCCGCCAACCGGACACTGAACGTCCGCATCAGCAACCGCGCCGCACCGGCTGCGGAAGATGCGTTCAGCGTGGCGTGGCAATCCGTTTCACCTCTGAACATCCCTGAATCATAAAGGAGTCACTATGTTTAACGATTTGAAAGGTCAGCGTGTTTTGATCACCGGTTCAACCAAAGGTATCGGGCTGGCGGCGGCGCAGGCATTTGCCGCAGCGGGCGCAAAAGTCGGGATTAACGGCCATCGTCATGATGCCAGCCTGGACAAACTGGCGGCTGATATCGCTAAGAACGGCGGCGAAGTGGCCTATTTTGGTGCGGATGTGACGAAGTCGGCCGAGTGCGAAGCGCTGGTGGCGAGTTTTGTCGAACGCTTTGGTGGCATTGATGTGCTGATTAATAACGCGGGCGGCCTGGGCGGACGTCAGGGGCTGGAAAGCATTGACGATGATTTTTATGACCATGTGATGGATCTCAATGCCCGCTCGGCGCTGATGGTCACAAAATTTGCTATTCCGCATCTGCGTCACGCGGCGAAACAAAGCGGCAAAACCACATCGGTGATCAGCACCGGTTCGATTGCCGGACGCGAAGGCGGCGGGCCGGGTGCCAGTCTCTACGCCGCTTCAAAGGCCTGGCTGCACAATGTGCACCGCAACTGGGTGAAAGAATTCACCCGGGACAATATCCGCTTTAACGTGATCGCGCCGGGCACCATCGACACCGTTTTTCACGCGGATAAGAGCGCAGAAGTGCGCGAAAAAATCGCCGGCTCCATCGCCATGGGTCGTTTCGGCACCGCTGAAGAACTGGCGCCGTCTTACCTGTTTTTCGCCTCGCACGCCTGCAGTGGTTACATCACCGGCCAGATTCTGGATGTGAATGGCGGCCAGATGGCGCCGTAGCGCACAGTTCGGGTGTTTCAGTGTGGCGGGGGCATGCAGCGCGCCGCCACCTGAACTATGATGTCGGCAATCTGCACAGGAAAAAGGGAAGAGCATGACGATGCAGTTTGAAACCGCCGCAGGCATGACCCGTGGCCTGAATACCCATATCGCCCGCGACATCGCCCGCAAAATTCTTTCGGGCGAACTGGCGTCAGGCGCGATACTGCCGAGTGAAATCGAGCTGGGCGAACAGTTTGGCGTCAGCCGTACTGCGTTGCGTGAAGCGCTGAAACTGCTGACCTCCAAGGGATTACTGGAGTCGCGGCCAAAAATCGGCACCCGCGTGAAAGAGCGTCCGCAATGGAACATGCTGGATCCGCAGTTGCTGGAGTGGATGCAGGGCATGGAAGCGACGGAAGATATTTATCACCAGTTTCTGGAATTTCGCAAAGCGATTGAACCGCACGCCACCGCGCTGGCGGCGGTGAACGCCAGTAAAGAGCAACGCATTGAACTCTCAAGAATTTATCGCCAGATGTGTCACGTAGCCGAAAACTTCGATGCACAACATTGGGTCGATATCGATACGCAGTTCCACCGGATGATTTTCATTTCCTCCGGAAACTGTTTTTACGTGCCGTTCGGCAACGTGCTGACCACCATTTTCAAATGGTTCTTTGAGTATTCCTCAAAAGAAGGGGGCATGTGCCTCAGTGAACATAAACGTATTTACGAAGCGATTATGGCCGGTGACGAAGGTGCGGCATTTTCTGCCTCGCTGAGTCTGATGAAAGGGCATAAGCACCGGTTGCATCAGACATAACGTTCAGCAAAACCGTTTCATGCCGTTCCTCCCGATGCGCAGATCTCTCTGCGCATTTTTTATGTCTGATGATCCTCAAATGAGCTCACTGATACAAAAATGAAACAAACGTCACGGGCGGTTACGCCCCAGTGCCAGTGGGTTATATAGACTTGTCATAATTATTACGGTCTAATCATTTTATCAGGACATAACATTTTATGGCGCAGAGTGATTAACGATATTTATTTTAGTTATTAACCCGGTGAATATATGAAAATACTCAAGGTCAGTGATTTCTTTCTCTCGGAACATCATGCTTTCAGTTTATTCGATATGAATCGCCAGTCGATGGAAGATGTACACGGGCATGAGTTTGATGAGCTGGTTATTGTCCGCAACGGCAGCGGGTTTCATATAATCAACGACCAGGCGGAATTTATTCATAAAGGCGATTTTTTCATCGTCAGCGCTCATGATGTCCATTGTTATGAATCCACCAATAAGCTGTCAATTACTAATATTTTGCTCCATAAAGAGCGCCCGTTTTATTTTCTCAATAACATTGGGCAACTGACTGCGGGGATCAAAGATTATACTGCCTCGATAAAAAATCGGCGTGCAGGATTAACGGACGAGGAACTGACGAAAGTTATTGAGCTGACCGATAAAATCACCCGACAAAGTGATGCCTGTTACGACAACGCCTACTTTGCCACAGCAGAGTCTTATTTATTTTCGATGATGGTCATCCTGTACCAGTGTGCGACCCGCAAGGAATGCCGGGCCAGCCCGACAGATTCCGGCAAGCGACATCTGCTGAATTATTTACGCGAGAATTACACATGCAGCATCAACTGGGATTATTTATGTGAAGAAAGTGGTGTGGCAAAAAGAACGATGTTCAGATTTATAAAAGAGATGACAGGATTTACACCTGAAAAATTTCAGCAGCGTTACCGTCTGTTAAAAACACAGGAATTATTGCGTACCTCAGATTTAACTGTCGGGAAAATAGCCACCGTGTGCGGTTTTTCCACCCCATCACGTCTGACGGAAGCCTATAAAAAAGAGTTTCACAGAACACCCTCTCAGGAGCGAATGAGAGTCAGTAACAGTGTGATTAAAACACGCTATTAAAAACAAAATTCAATAATAAGAATTAATAATATAAAACCATAACAACACTAAGAATTAAGGATAACTCACGGACTTTTTTATTCACCATTACCTCTGAAGGACATTATTATGTCAACCACTAAACAACCTAATCCCTGGTACGTCGGGGTGGTTTCCGGCATGGCGTCATATATTGATTCAGCCGCGATTGTTTCAAACGGAACGGCCCTGGTTATTTATCAGAAAACGATAGGGACAACATCAGCTCAGATAGGCATACTTTCTGGCATATTAACCCTGAGTATTGCACTGGGTGCATTTCTGGGCGGCAGACTGGGGGATTGTTATGGCCGACGCAAAGTGTTTATTGTCACCATGGCAATGATCATTATCGGTACGCTGCTGCTGGCATTCGGCAATACCTTTCCGGTGCTGCTGACTGGCACATTGTTGGTCGGGTTAGCTACCGGTGCAGACTTACCGGTATCACTGGCGACCATTGCTGAAGCGGCGACGGATAAAAATCGCGGGAAAATTATCGGATTGTCGAATCTGCTGTGGTTTTTGGGGATTGGCACCACGATGGCAATTTCTGCCATGGTGGGCGACTGGGGAAGGCCCGGTGCGCAGATTATGTATCTGCATGTCTGCGTGGTGGCCGTCGTTCTGCTGGCGTTGCGCTGTACGATCCCGGAGTCGCCTTTATGGCTGATTGCCCGAAACGAACGGCGTGCAGGCATTGTCACGGTGCGTGCGCAGAAAGCGTCGTTTAAAGATCTTATCCACGGGAAATATCTGTGGCCGTTTATTGCGTTGTGTCTGTTCTATACTTTTACCAATCTTGCAGCGAATACCGGCGGTCAGTTTGGGACTTATATTGCAGTTAACGTAGTGGGTATTTCCGTCGGGCAACACTCGCTGTGGAACCTGCTGACCATGCCGGTCGGGGTATTTGCCGGGATCATGTTTATGCGCTTTGTCGATACACCGAAACGTATCCCCGCGTTTATTATGGGGGCATTTTGTTTTGCGGGAGGATTCTTCCTGCCGGTAGTATTTAACTTTTCACCCGTATCCTGGTTCTGTTGTTTATTCTTTACCGCGATAGGCAGTGGTCTGGCCTTCGAAGGGATAATGAAAGTCTGGTCGCAGGAATCCTTCCCGACCATGCTCCGGTCTACAGCACAAGGTATTATCGTCGCTATTTCCCGGTTGTTATGCGGTGTGCTGGCATTCATTACGCCACTGCTGCTTGATGCCGGTCCGCTGGTATTGTATTTCATCTTATCCTCTACGGTGGCTTCCGGTTTATTGATCGGCTGGATCTGTTTCCACGGCAAGCAAAGGAATGAATTTAACAGCGAAGCCGGTACGGTTATTAAAGAACCGGCAACACAATATCCGGCATCCGCTATAAAGCAAATCTAGTTGTTTATTTTACCGCTCAGGCAACATTACACGAGGAGTAAGGCATTATGCTCGCAGTGATCAGACTTACAGTAAATCAGGAATCTGCATTGCACGGTGTGCAGGAACTGCCAGTATTAGGCTGGGAAATTGAAAGCCATAACAGAAATGTCCGGCAAACTGCTTACCGGATCCAGATCAGCCAGGATCAGAATTTTGATAATATCCTGCTTCGCGGCGAATGGCAGGAAAGCGAATGTTCAAATAATGTTTCCCTGACGGAATTAATGCTCACATCCTCGCAGCATTATTTTATCCGTGTACAGATACGTGATAATTATGGCGAAACCAGTGCCTGGAGTTCACCTGCGGAGATGATTTCCGGCGTGCTGTATAGCCATGAATGGCTGGCTGATTTTATTACCGCCGAAACGTCGGCAGATAAAGACAATTCCGGCGCAACATTATTGCGAAAACCTTTTGTTCTGAACCGTGCGGAAGATATTCAGTCTGCCTTTATTCATGTCAGTGCACTCGGACTTTATGAATTACATCTCAACGGTCATAAAGTCGGAGAAGATGCCCTGACGCCCGGCTGGACGAGTTATCACCATCATTTACTTTATCAGACTTATGATGTGACGGGACATCTGGAAAAAGGCGAAAACGTTATTGGCGCTATTGTCGGTGCGGGCTGGTACAAAGGCGATATGGGCTTCAGCCGTCATCGCAATTATTATGGTGAACGGAGCGCACTTATTTCCCAACTGGTCATAAATTATAACGATGGCTCGCATGAAATTGTGGTCAGCGATGAAAGCTGGAAAGGGCAGGATTCCGCCATTCTGTTTTCAGAAATCTATGACGGCGAAACTTACGATGCGCGCAGGGAAATCCCCGGCTGGTGCGTGAAAGGTTTCGCAGAGAAGGGATGGCGTCCGGTCAGTCTGGCGATGCATGAAAAATCCACACTGGTGGCGCAGGGAAGCAACAGGGTCAGGAAAATGGGAGAAATTAAGCCTGTTGCGCTGCTCACCACGCCGCAAGGCGACACAGTCATTGATTTTGGCCAGAATCTCAGTGGCTGGGTAGAGTTTACGGTCAGCGGCAAGGCGGGCGATAAAGTCGTGTTACGCCACTTTGAAGTGCTGGACGCAGAGGGCAATGTGTATCTCGATAATCTGCGTTCTGCCCGACAGCGCACTGAATATGTGCTCAAAGGTAAGGGGGCAGAAACCTGGCATCCGCACTTCACCTGGCAAGGTTTCCGCTTTGTGAAGGTTGAGGAATATCCGGCGCAGTTGGATCTGAATAACTTCACCGCCATTGTTTTGCATTCCGATATGGAGCAGACCGGGTCTTTCGCCTGTTCAAACCCGGATCTGAATCAGTTACACCACAATATTCTGTGGGGGCTGAAAGGTAACTTTGTCGACGTGCCGACGGACTGCCCGCAACGTGACGAGCGGCTTGGCTGGACGGGGGATGCGCAGATTTTTTGCCGTACGGCGAGTTATCTGATGCAAACCCGCAATTTCTTCGCCAAATGGCTGACCGATCTTCGTTATGACCAGACGGCTGAGGGCGGTGTGCCGCACGTTATTCCGGATATTCTGACCGGTTACTGTGGCCAGGACCGCCTGTTGTCTGAAGGCGGAACCCATTCTGCCTCGGCCTGGGCGGATGCCGCGGTGATCAACCCGTGGACAATGTACCTGATGTATGGCGATACCAACGTGCTGGAAAACCAGTATGCCAGCATGAAAGGCTGGATTGATTTCATGACCGCGCATGCGGAAAATCACCTCTGGCATTACAAATTACAGTTTGGTGACTGGGTGGCGCTGGATGCCAAAGAGGGCAGTTATTTCGGTGCTACCCCAAACGACCTGACCTGCACGGCGTATTACGCTTATTCCACGCAATTGTTCGCCAAAGCCGCCAAAGCGCTGAATCGTACTGAAGACTATCAACATTACACTGCCTTGCATCAGGCGATTGTCCGTCGTTTTCAGGAGGAGTTCTTTACGCCATCGGGTCGTCTGGCGGCCAGAACGCAAACCGCGCATATTCTGGCACTGTACTTCAATCTGGTCCCTGACGAATTCCGCCAGCGCACCACCGATACGCTGGTTGAATTGCTCAACGAGCACGACGGGCATCTGGTGACCGGCTTCGTCGGCACGCCGTATTTCTGTCACGCACTCAGCCAGAATGGCCGTACTAAAGAAGCCTGGAATTTACTGCTGAAAGAGGATTTCCCTTCGTGGCTGTATCAGGTGAAAGCCGGTGCCACCACTGTCTGGGAACACTGGGACGGCATCAAACCGGACGGCAGCATGTGGAGCGCGGACATGAATTCCTTCAATCACTACGCTTACGGCGCGGTGGGGGGAATGGCTCTACCGCGTGGCGGCAGGGATTGAAGCTGATGAGGAACAGCCCGGATTCAAACACGTCATCATCAAACCGCAGACCGGCGGCGGCCTGAGCTGGCTCGATACCCGCTATCAGTCAATCTATGGTGCGATTGGCGTACGCTGGGAAGTCAGCGGTCAGACCGTCTTCCTTAACGTCACGGTTCCGGCAAATACCTCCGCCACCGTGGTCCTGACGGACGGTCAATCTGTGCAGGAAGCGGACGGGATTGATTTTGTGCGCTGCGCACAGGGATACACCGCTGAGGTGGGATCGGGGGAATATCGGGTGGAATACCGGTTAGTTTAGTGAGGTCGCTTGTTTGCTCCTCCCCC
>NZ_JYDF01000051.1:0-63817 GCF_003263525.1 Rahnella sp. NRRL B-41462
CTTAAGTGACCGGCATTACGCTTCGGCGTGCCTTTTCAATAGTGAAAACGGGATCAGAGATCAGACTCTTTTGGTTCCCATTTACAGAAATCTTCATTGGCGACCAGCAACAGTTCGTTGCCTTGCGGAGCCGTCAGCCAGGCTAAGCCCAGATTATCATTACTTCGGCTGGCCCGTTTCGCCAGCCAGACCTGTGAACGGACAGTCAGTGCCGGCGTCACCTGCTCACCTGCGCAGGTCGTTATTAACCCTTTGCGCCAGCGTGCCTGGACCAGCCTGACATTCCCTGCCCGCAGCGCATTGCTCAGATCGAGGATTTTTGACGCTTCATATTTATAGCGTTCGATTTCGTCTGACGATAACTTCTCGCGGCGCTCAGGGAGTTGTCGCTGCATAAAGCTAACGTTGCCACCCTCGTCAAAACGCAGCATGACACCCAAATCAGTTTTAGTCGCATGGGTTTCTTTAATCAGGTGCAATTGCCCCTGCTGGAATTCGTATCGGGTAATAATTGTATCGCCGCCGTAATAGGGGCTATAGACGTTGAGAATGGTTTGAGGCTCGTGCTGTGCGCTGTCTTCGCGCCAGAGCCGGTTGATACCTTGATCAGCGACATAGCCGCTGGCAAAGAATAACTCAGGGCCTTTTTTAGAACTGCAACCCACCAGACCGAGCACCAGTAAACCTGCTACCAGTCCGGGGGTGATAAACTGAAGGGCCTTAAAGGCCCCCCCGCTTATTCTTTTCACTGCAAGCAATTACTTAACAGCGTCTTTCAGAGCTTTACCAGAAACGAACGCAGGCACGTTTGCAGCTGCGATTTTGATTTCTTTACCAGTCTGTGGGTTACGACCAGTACGCTCGTTACGATGATTTACCTTGAAAGTCCCGAAACCAACTAATTGTACAGCATCACCTTCTTTCAGAGACTCGGTAATAGCAGACAGGGTAGATTCAAGAGCAACTTTGGCCTGTGCTTTGGAAAGATCAGCTTTGTCCGCAATTACATCAATCAGTTGAGTCTTGTTCATAAGTTATCCTTTACAGTGTGTTTATCGTTTGCAAAGCATCAAGTGCGACGGATATGCCGATTGACAGCACCCTCCTGCATACACGCACCGATAGCCACTTTTTTTACGCCCCCCAAATGTAGACCAGACAGGGTGCGGATGTGAAGCCTTAAGGCACGACAAATCAGGCGTTAAATCACGTTTTCTTGCCTTATTGCGCTAAATTTATGCCAATGTTACTGACAGCAGCTTCACGCAGGTCAGAACGTAACCCTTTTATTAATTCCAGGTCACGCTCCTCACAGTCAGCCAACAGGCGAAAAATCTCCCATTGGATGTCCCATTCTTCTTCAACGGCAGGAATGACTTTGAGTTCTTCATCGGTCATTTCTTTCCCGGCCTGAGTCATTTCCAGCATCGCGACAGTACGAATTGACGTCTCACTGACGGCAACCGCGTGAGACAGCGTTTCGCCACTCAGACGCGAATGAATCAGTTCGCCTAATGCAATACACGCATCAATGGCCGGATAAACCCCATAGATGTCGTAATCATCAGAAGAAGGCACCGCTTCCTCCAGTTTTTCGAGCTGTGAGTCAAAATTGACCTTGGCGTCTTTTACCACCAGCGTTTCCCAAATTAAATCCAGGATGCGGCGGTAAAGCTGTGGTTCGCCAAACCCGGTTTCCAGGCAAAATGCCTGATAGTTCGGATACATGCGTTCACACAAGCTCGCCATAAACGTCACGTGTTGCCAGCTTTCCAGCTTTTCGAGACGTAAATGAATTGGATTACGTAACATGAGTTGATCTCGTTAACTTTTCTGCGCGGGAGTTTACCTGAAATAAATCAATATCCCTATTCCTTGATTCCTAAAGATCATCACTCAACCGTTGCCAGCGTTGAAACGCCGCCCGGTTTGATGCCACAGCATCCGCCCAACGGGTAGGCTCCGGCAGACGATATTGCCTTATGCACTGTTCGACCCAATAAAACGATGAATCCATGCTGATACGATTACCGGGTGAGATGAATAATGGATTACAGCGTAGCTTGCTGCGCCACACCCAGCCAATCTGTTCATCCCCTTCGTACAACGCCTGGCGGCTGTGTAGTTCATCGCCTAATGGCAGGAACTGACCGCATAGACGACTTTTCGCCACACCAATCGTCGGCACGTCGATCATCAGACCAAAGTGACTGGCAACGCCGAGACGGCGCGGATGCGCGATCCCTTGCCCGTCGACAAAAACCAAATCAGGCTGCAATGAGAGTTGCTGCCAGGCTTGCAGCAGTGCGGGAAGTTCGCGGAAGGAAAGGAAACCGGGAATGTATGGCATAACAGTGGGAATGCGGGCAATCTGATATTCCACCAGTTCCAGCGTTGGGTAGCGCAAAACAGCCACCGCCGCACGTGTCACCTCACCGCCCTGTTCGAAACCGACATCCACTCCCGCGATCAACGCGGGAGTGGTAAATCCTGGCGGATCCTGCAGTTCGATCTGATCAGCGAGGATCCTTTGTTCTTCACGTAAAGCACGGGTATCGATCATACCGGGATTTCACTCGTGATATTGCCGGGACAGGCTATGCACCGCTTCCACAAAGGCACCCGCATTTTCCGGCGGGACATCCTGATGAATGCCGTGGCCCAGATTGAACACATGACCATTGCCTTTGCCGAAACCGGCCAGAATGGTCTCCACTTCCTGTTCTATACGCACTGGCGAGGCATACAACATTGAAGGATCCATGTTGCCCTGAATCGCGACTTTGTCACCCACACGACGGCGTGCATCGGCAATATCGGTGGTCCAGTCCAGACCCAGCGCATCGCACCCCGTTGCGGCCATCGCTTCCAGCCACTGACCACCGCCTTTGGTAAACAGAGTCACCGGCACACGACGTCCTTCGTTTTCACGGATCAGACCATCAACAATTTTGTGCATATAGTTCAGGGAGAATTCGCGGTAATCGCGAGGAGTCAACACGCCGCCCCAGGTGTCAAAAATCATCACAGACTGGGCGCCAGCTTTGATCTGTGCATTAAGGTAAAGAATGACGCTGTCTGCCACTTTATCGAGTAACAGATGCATAGTCGCCGGATCGGCGTACATCATCTTTTTGATTTTGGTGAAGGCTTTACTGCTGCCCCCTTCTACCATATACGTCGCCAGCGTCCACGGGCTGCCGGAGAAACCGATAAGCGGTACTTCACCTTGCAGGTTTTTACGGATGGTACGCACGGCATTCATGACATACCCGAGTTCCATTTCAGGATCCGGAACCGGCAGTTTTTCGACATCGGCACGATTCGTCAGTGGTGAAGAAAAACGCGGGCCTTCACCGGCTTCAAAATAGAGCCCCAGCCCCATCGCATCAGGAATGGTCAGGATGTCGGAGAACAGGATCGCCGCATCCAGCGGATAGCGACGAAGCGGCTGCAAAGTCACTTCACAGGCCAGCTCGGCATTCTTGCACAGCGACATAAAATCACCGGCTTCAGCGCGGGTTGCTTTGTACTCCGGCAAATAACGACCAGCCTGACGCATCATCCAGACCGGTGTAATGTCCACTGGCTGACGTAACAAAGCACGCAGGTAACGGTCGTTTTTCAACTCATTCATTCTTGCTCTTTCCTTCAGTATTCGGGCCGCCCGACAATCATCTGACAGCATTCTATCACGTAAAATCGCCTCTACTCTTCGTGTTCGGCACGACAAAGGGCAACGGTGTCTTCAATCAGGCGGCGCGCAATCGTCCCGGGCGGTGGCAACTGCGGCAATGCATCAAAGCGATACCAATTCGCGTTAAGCAACTCTTTCGGGTCATGTTGTATGTCGCCACTGTCGTAATCCGCCATAAATGCCATCATCAGCGAATTGGGGAACGGCCAGGGCTGGGAACTGATGTAACGGACATTTTTCACCCGGATGTTACTTTCTTCCATCACTTCACGTGCCACAGTTTCTTCCAGCGTTTCTCCGACTTCCACGAAACCCGCCAGAACCGTGTGAATACCATTACGATGGCGGACATGCTGCGCAAGCAAAATCTCATCTCCCTTACGGATAGCCACAATGATGCAGGGCGCAATCTGCGGATAATAGCGTTCGCGACAGTGCCCGCAGAGTGCAGCCCACTCGGTTTTGCTGACGTGCATTTCATGTCCGCAGTAACCACAAAACTTGTGAGAACGGTAAAATTCTGACAACTGCACACCACGCCCGACCAACTGGAATAATCCGCGATCCTGATCCAGCAACTGACGGGCGGAAACCATATGGTTTGGCATCGTCTGACGAACCAGCCAGACAGGTTCGCCCTGCCATTCGCCGATCTGCCGCGCTGTTTTACCGGTCAGAGAAAATTGTGCGGCGCTGCCAAACGGCAGTTCACCCTCAGGCAGCCATAGCTTGCCTTCCTGGCTGATGATCCACCAACCGTTGTGTTGCTCAGTAATCTGTAATTCCATAATTGTTGTTGCATAACCTCGTCGGGACTGACAATCTGAGTAAGATATTTACATATTAGTAACTTTTGGTTACTTTTTTTGTCGCTCACGGAGTCAACCATGCTAAATCGTCTGGAAAGACTGACCAACGCGTTGGTGGCAGTAATGAGTTAGTGGATCAATGGCTGCACGCACGCAAAGAACTGCTGGTTTCGTACTGCACTTTCGTCGGTCTGAAACCCAATAAAGAAAAACATACACCTTTGAATGAAAAGGCGCTGGACAGTTTTTGCCATCATCTGGTCGACTATCTTTCTGCCGGGCATTTTCATCTCTATCCACGCATCATTGAAGAAGTCGATGGCGCAGGCAGCCCGAAAAAAGTACAGGCGGCAAAAATCTACCCTGCTCTGGAGCTGAATACTGAAGCTATCATGGCTTTCCATGACAGTTACACAGAAACTGATATTGACGATGATAATGCTTTCGCGTTTCACTATGCATTATCGGATATCGGTGAGGCATTAGATGCCCGTTTTCAACTGGAAGATCAATTAATTATCATGGCTTTTGAGCCAGCCCCGGAGAGTGTGCCACCTTCGGAAAATGAACCTGATCTCGCCAGACCGGCTTAACACGTTGCCACAATAAAACCCTGCTCAGGGTTATGGTTTTACTTGTAGTTTAAAAAAACGCCTCCTATATTGAGGCTTCTTGTCGGAGTGCCTAGCGCATAATTTTCTGTTGAGAATTACGCCAGGCTGAGACCGTTAATTCGGGATCCGCGGAACCTGATCGGGTTAGTACCCGCGAAGGGAACAAGAGTAATGTTATGCGTTCAGCGCAATCAGGCATCTGCCTGCATAAGGCCGCCCGTGCTGCACCGCCCATTTTTACTCCTGCCGTAAACCTCCTGACAAGCAATTTTCCATCACGTTTTTTTGCGAGGAATTTGCTATGTCGAGTACCCAAAAACCCGTTATTTCTGAAAAGAAACCGTCAAATCGCCGTGAACAACGCGCGCAGGCACAATCGTTTATCGACAGCTTGCAGGGCGAAGCTTTCCCCAACTCCCGGCGTATTTATCTTGAAGCTGACCGCGAAGATATCCGCGTGCCGATGCGTGAAATCCAGCTCAGCCCGACGCTGGTCGGCGGCGGCAAAGACAATCCGCAGTTCGAAGAAAACGAAGCAATTCCTGTTTACGACACCGCCGGACCTTACGGTGATCCGGCTGCAGTTATCGACGTGCATACCGGTCTGGGAAAATTACGCGCCCGCTGGATAAACGAGCGTGCGGACACGCAGGAACTTTCACAGGTCAGTTCCGGTTTTACTCAGCAGCGGCTGGCGGATGACGGGCTGGACCACCTCCGCTTCGAACACCTGCCGCGCCCTCGCAAAGCCATTGCGGGTAAAAATGTCACGCAACTGCATTACGCCCGCAAAGGCATCATCACACCTGAGATGGAATTTATCGCCATTCGCGAAAATATGGGGCGTGAACGGATCCGCGGCGAGGTTCTGCGCCAGCAACATCCCGGCGAAAGCTTTGGCGCGCATCTGCCCGCCAGTATCACTGCAGAGTTTGTGCGACAGGAAGTGGCAGCCGGGCGCGCGATTATTCCCGCCAACATTAACCACCCTGAATCAGAGCCGATGATCATCGGGCGTAATTTCCTGGTGAAAGTGAACGCTAATATCGGCAACTCGGCGGTGACATCTTCCATCGAAGAAGAAGTGGAGAAACTGGTGTGGTCGACACGCTGGGGCGCGGACACCGTAATGGATCTCTCCACCGGACGTTATATACATGAAACCCGTGAATGGATCCTGCGTAACAGTCCGGTACCGATCGGCACCGTGCCGATTTATCAGGCCCTGGAAAAAGTGAACGGTGTGGCCGAAGATCTGAACTGGGAAATATTCCGCGATACATTGCTTGAACAGGCCGAGCAAGGCGTCGATTACTTCACCATTCACTCCGGTGTGTTGCTGCGTTATGTGCCGATGACCGCCAAACGCCTGACCGGGATCGTGTCGCGCGGCGGTTCGATCATGGCGAAATGGTGTCTGTCACATCATCGCGAAAGCTTCCTGTTTGAGCATTTCCGCGAGATCTGTGAAATCTGCGCCGCCTATGATGTCTCGCTTTCATTGGGCGACGGCCTGCGTCCGGGTTCGATTCAGGATGCCAATGACGAAGCGCAATTCGCCGAATTACGCACGCTGGGCGAACTGACCAAAATTGCCTGGGAATACGATGTTCAGGTGATGATCGAAGGTCCGGGACATGTGCCGATGCAGATGATCCGCCGCAACATGACCGAAGAACTCGAGCATTGTCACGAAGCCCCGTTCTATACCCTTGGTCCGCTGACTACCGATATCGCGCCGGGTTACGATCACTTTACGTCCGGTATTGGCGCCGCGATGATTGGCTGGTTTGGCTGCGCCATGCTCTGTTATGTCACGCCGAAAGAGCATCTGGGCCTGCCGAACAAAGAAGACGTTAAGCAGGGTTTGATTACCTACAAAATCGCAGCACATGCTGCCGATTTAGCCAAAGGCCATCCCGGTGCCCAAATCCGCGATAACGCCATGTCAAAAGCGCGTTTCGAATTCCGCTGGGAAGATCAGTTTAATCTGGCTCTCGATCCGGCAACGGCACGCGCCTACCACGATGAAACGCTGCCGCAGGAATCCGGCAAAGTTGCACACTTCTGCTCGATGTGTGGCCCGAAATTCTGCTCGATGAAAATCACTCAGGAAGTTCGCGATTACGCCGCTGCGCTTGAAGCCAAAGCCCAGCCAATAGAACTCGTTGAATCCGGTATGGCGCAGATGTCTGCCGAATTCCGTTCGCGCGGCGGTGAGCTTTATCACCCGGCCGATAACCTCAGTTCGGAGAGCAGCAAATGAATCCGTCCTCTCAATCCTTTCCTGCCGTTCCATTCCACCTCGGTTTATATCCGGTCGTTGATACCGTGGAATGGATTGCCCGTCTGCTGGACGCGGGCGTTAAAACACTGCAACTGCGTGTGAAAGATTTGCCTGATGAGCAAGCCGAGCCAGCAATTATTGATGCCATCGCGCTCGGTAAAAAATATCAGGCCCGGTTATTCATCAACGATTACTGGCGTCTGGCGGTCAAGCATCAGGCGTATGGGGTGCATTTGGGTCAGGAAGATCTGGATACTGCCGATCTTGAGGCTATCCGTCAGGCCGGCTTACGGCTGGGCGTTTCCACGCATGACGATGCTGAAATGGCACGCGCTGTCGCGGTGAATCCTTCGTACATCGCCCTCGGCCATATCTTCCCGACGCAGACCAAAGATATGCCTTCGGCGCCGCAAGGGCTGGCAGAACTCACCCGACATGTTAAGAAGCTCGATGGCAGCTTTCCGACGGTGGCCATTGGTGGGATCAGCATCGACCGCGCGGCGTCGGTTCTCGACTGCGGCGTCGGCAGTATAGCCGTCGTCAGTGCCATTACTCAGGCGGCGGACTGGCGTGCAGCGACGGCACAACTGCTGGCCTTATGCGCCAGCAAGGTGCCGCAAGATGCTTAACGATGCGGCTTTTATGCGCTACAGCCGCCAGTTGATGCTGGAGGAATTCGGTCCGCTGGCACAGGAAAAATTACAGGCGGCGAAAGTACTGATTGTCGGCCTTGGTGGCCTCGGCTCTCCCGCAGCCTTGTACCTGGCAGCAGCAGGCGTAGGTAAGCTGATTCTGGCCGATGACGATCAATTGCATATCACCAATCTTCAGCGGCAAATCCTCTACCGTACGGCAGATCTCGATCAGCCCAAAGCCGTTCTGGCAAAGCGTGAACTGCTGCGCCTGAATCCGCTTTGCGAAGCGGTGGCCATCACGGAACGTCTGTCGGGAGAAGCATTGACCCGTGCCGTATCGGACGCCGATATCGTTCTGGATTGCAGCGATAACATGGAAACCCGGCATGCAGTTAATAAAGTTTGTGTGGATGCCGGTAAAACCTTGATCAGCGGCAGCGCCGTCGGATTCAGCGGACAACTTCTGGTTATTGAAGCCCCTTACGCTCACGGTTGTTACGCCTGTTTATATCCGGATCAGGAAACCGTACAGCGCAACTGCCGTACATCCGGCGTGCTCGGCCCGGTGGTCGGTACCATTGGTACATTGCAGGCACTGGAAGCGCTGAAGATTCTGGCTGGTCTGCCTTCTGTACTGAGCGGCAAATTACGTCTGTTCGATGGAAAAACGCAAAACTGGCGTTCACTGCAACTCACGCGTTCATCTGCCTGTGCCATCTGCGGAGGCCACGTGTGAACATTCTGGTCAATGATGAACCACACCAATTCAGTCAACCGCTCACGTTACTAAACCTGCTCAATTTGCTGGCGTTAAACCCTGCAGGCAGCGCACTGGCGGTTAACCAGGTCATTATCCCCCGTGATAACTGGCCAGCTCATTTACTGGAAGACGGTGATGAGATCTTGCTCTTTCAGGCGATAGCCGGAGGCTGACATGTTAAAAATTGCTGATACCACATTCACGTCGCACCTTTTTACCGGAACAGGAAAATTCGCCAGTCCGGCGTTGATGCAACAGGCGCTTGAAGCATCTGGCTCTCAGCTGGTGACTATGGCGATGAAACGCATCGATCTGCGTCGCGGAGGTGATGATATTCTGTCTCCTCTGCAACAGCTCGGCATCCGTTTGCTGCCCAATACATCGGGCGCTAAAACAGCTGAAGAGGCAGTATTTGCCGCACAACTGGCAAGAGAAGCACTGGGCACAAACTGGGTGAAACTTGAAATTCATCCCGACGTAAAATATCTGCTGCCCGATGCCGTTGAAACATTGAAAGCCGCAGAGATTCTGGTGAAACAGGGATTTGTTGTTTTGCCGTATTGCAGCGCAGATCCGGTGCTGTGTAAACGTCTGGAAGAAGCGGGCTGCGCCGCCGTCATGCCGCTGGGTGCGCCGATCGGTTCCAATCAGGGGCTGCAAACCCGTGATTTTCTGCAAATCATCATCGAGCAGGCTCGCATTCCGGTCGTTGTTGATGCTGGCATTGGTGCACCAAGCCAGGCTGCTGAAGCGCTGGAAATGGGGGCCGATGCCGTGCTGGTCAATACGGCGATTGCTGTCGCAGGTGATCCGGTTGCTATGGCAACGGCATTCAGACTGGCCGTTCAGGCCGGGATTATCGCCCGTCAAAGCGGATTAGGCGGCAGACAACGACACGCCAGCGCATCCAGCCCGCTGACCGGTTTCCTCAATACCTCGCAGGTGTTGTCATGAATAACTTCACAGATGTGTGGTCAACGCTGGACTGGGATGATATTTCACTGCGTATCAATAGCAAAACATCCCGTGATGTCGAACAGGCGCTCAGCCGCAACAAAATCAGTCGTGAAGATTTCATGGCATTGATTTCTCCCGCCGCGCTGCCTTACCTGGAACCGATGGCGCAACGCGCGCAACAACTCACGCGCCAGCGATTCGGCAATACGGTGAATTTCTTCGCGCCATTGTATTTATCCAATCTTTGCGCCAACGAATGTACGTATTGCGGCTTTTCGATGAGCAATAAAATCAAACGTAAAACGCTGGACGAAGATGAAATCAGGCGGGAATGCGAAGCGCTGAATGCGCTGGGTTTCAAACATCTGTTGCTGGTCACCGGCGAACATAAGGGAAAGGTCGGCATGGACTATTTCCGCCGTCATTTCCCCGCGATCAGAAGCCATTTCGATTCACTGATGATTGAGGTTCAGCCGCTGCAACAGGAAGAATATGCTGAGCTGAAAACGCTGGGGCTGGATGGCGTGCTGGTTTATCAGGAAACCTATCACGCGCCTACCTATGCTTTGCATCATCTTCGCGGACAGAAACAGGATTTCTTCTGGCGGCTGGAAACACCAGACCGGCTCGGGCGTGCGGGAATCGACAAAATCGGTTTGGGGGCGCTGTTCGGACTTTCTGGCAACTGGAGGACTGACAGCTATATGGTGGCCGAACATTTGTTGTATCTGCAACAAACCTACTGGCAAAGTCGCTATTCGGTGGCGTTTCCAAGACTGCGACCTTGTACCGGTGGCATCGAACCGGCTTCCCTGCTGGAAGAAAATCAGCTGTTACAACTGATTTGCGCTTTCAGAATGCTCGCGCCGGATGTCGAGCTCTCACTGTCGACACGCGAATCTCCCTATTTCCGGGATCACGTTATTCCGCTGGCGATCAACACTGTCAGTGCAGGATCTAAAACACAGCCCGGTGGCTATGCCGATAATCATCCTGAACTTGAACAATTTGCACCGCACGACAACCGTTCACCTCAGCACGTAGCGAACGCATTGACCCGAGCCGGGCTACAACCGGTCTGGAAAGACTGGGACAGTTTTTTGGGGCGCGTCTCGCAGGAAAATGTCGCCGGATGGCAAACAAGTAAACTCTCAGGAATGCAGATTCCATAAAGTAATTTTGCCCCTCGCACCAGCAGGCCAGGAGCATTAATGTGCTTTTGCCACTGCATATTCGCAACTGGCCGGCGCCACTCATCCCGGCGCTGCTTCCAAATAGCCGGAACAGGTTATCGTCCAGTTCCCTGTTCCGGCTCCTCTTTTCAGATCGTTTCAACTCGCACACTTCAGGCAAAAAAAAACCGCTCCCGAAGGAGCGGTTCTATGCGTTTCGACAGAAGACGATTAATCGTCGCTGTTACCGAAACCTGCGTTCAGCAGTTCAGCCAGGTTAGCCGTTGCTTCATCCGCGCTGACTTGCGGTACAACTGGCACTTCGCCTTGTGCTTTACGGCGTGCACGATCCTGGTGATAAGCGTAACCGGTACCGGCTGGGATCAGACGGCCAACGATAACGTTCTCTTTCAGGCCACGCAGTTCATCACGTTTACCCGCAACAGCGGCTTCGGTAAGAACGCGCGTGGTTTCCTGGAACGACGCTGCAGAGATGAAGGATTCGGTCGCCAAAGAGGCTTTGGTGATACCGAGCAGATCACGGGTAAAGGTCGCCGTGATTTTGCCTTCAGCTTCCAGCTGGCGGTTAGCGATTTTAACGCGAGACATTTCTGCCTGCTCGCCTTCCAGGAAGTCAGTGCCACCAGCGCTAACGATGGTGCCTTTACGCAACATCTGACGAACGATAACTTCGATGTGTTTATCGTTAATCTTAACGCCTTGCAGACGGTAAACTTCCTGCACTTCGTTGGTGATGTAGCGGGTAACCGCGTGAACACCACGTAAACGCAGAATGTCGTGCGGAGACTCAGGGCCGTCAGATACGACGTCACCACGTTCCACAACTTCGCCTTCGAACACGTTCAGCTGACGCCATTTAGGAATCATTTCTTCGTAAGCATCGCTGCCATCCAACGGAGAAATTACCAGACGACGTTTGCCTTTGGTTTCTTTACCGAAGGAGATGATCCCGCTGATTTCAGCAAGGATTGCAGGCTCTTTCGGACGACGTGCTTCGAACAGATCAGCAACGCGTGGCAGACCACCGGTGATGTCCTTGGTACCGCCGGATTCCTGAGGAATACGCGCCAGGGTGTCACCAGAGTGGATCTGAGTACCATCTTCCAGCTGAACAATCGCTTTACCAGGCAGGAAGTATTGAGCAGGCATATCAGTACCTGGGATCAATACGTCGTCGCCTTTAGCATCAACGATTTTCAGTGCAGGACGCAGGTCTTTACCGCTACCGGTACGCTCTGCAGAGTCCAGAACCACCAGAGAAGACAAACCGGTCAGGTCGTCGGTCTGGCGGGTAATGGTCTGAGTATCCACCATATCGGCAAAGCGAATGAAACCACTCACTTCACTGATAACTGGCATGGTGTGCGGATCCCAGTTAGCCACGGTTTCGCCGCCGTTAACAGATGCGCCATCACCTTTGCCCATCACGGAACCGTAAGGCACTTTATAGCTTTCTTTGGTACGACCGAATTCGTCGATCAATTTCAGCTCAGTGTTACGGGAAGTGATAACCAGTTTGCCGTTAGAGTTGCTAACATGCTTGTGGTTGCTCAGCTTAATGGTACCGGTGTTCTTAACCTGAATGCTGGATTCTGCTGCCGCACGAGATGCCGCACCACCGATGTGGAACGTACGCATCGTCAGCTGGGTACCCGGCTCACCGATGGACTGTGCTGCAATAACACCGATCGCTTCACCTTTGTTGATGATGTGACCACGTGCCAGGTCGCGACCGTAGCAGTTTGCACACACACCAAAGTCGGTTTCGCAACTTACGACTGAACGTACTTTCACACTGTCGACAGAGTTCTCTTCTAACAGATCACACGTCTTCTCGTGAAGCAGGGTGTTACGTGGAACCAGGATATCCGCCGTACCCGGCTTGAGGATATCTTCTGCAGTCACACGACCCAGCACACGTTCACGCAGTGGTTCTTTAACGTCGCCACCTTCGATGACAGGAGTCATCATGATGCCTTCGTGAGTACCACAGTCGTCTTCGGTCACGACCAGATCCTGTGCCACGTCAACCAGACGACGGGTCAGATAACCGGAGTTAGCCGTTTTCAGTGCGGTATCCGCCAAACCTTTACGAGCACCGTGAGTAGAGATGAAGTACTGGAGTACGTTCAGACCTTCACGGAAGTTCGCGGTGATTGGCGTTTCAATGATGGAACCATCTGGTTTCGCCATCAGGCCACGCATACCAGCCAGCTGACGAATCTGTGCAGCAGAACCACGCGCACCGGAGTCGGCCATCATAAAGATACTGTTGAAGGAAACCTGCTGTTCAACAACACCGTCACGGTTGACGACGTCTTCAACAGACAAGTTTTCCATCATTGCCTTAGCAACACGTTCGTTGGCCGCAGCCCAGATGTCGATCACTTTGTTATAGCGTTCGCCAGCAGTGACCAGACCAGACTGGAACTGTTCCTGGATTTCAGCAACTTCGGTTTCTGCTTCTTCGATGATCTCTGCTTTCTTCGCAGGGATTACCATGTCATCGATACCTACTGACGCGCCTGAACGGGCAGCGTAAGCAAAACCGGTGTACATGATCTGGTCAGCAAAAATAACGGTCGGCTTCAGGCCCAAAATGCGGTAACAGGTGTTCAGCATTTTGGAGATAGCTTTTTTGCCCAGAGGCTGGTTGACGATCGAGAACGGCAGACCTTTTGGCACGATCATCCACAGGATGGCGCGACCGACAGTCGTGTCGATAATCGACGTCTTGTGCGTAACTTCGCCTTCGGTATTTTTGATCTCTTCGGTGATACGCACTTTGACACGCGCATGCAGAGAGGCCAGACCGCCGCGATAAATACGCTCAGCTTCTTTAGGACCAGTCAGAACCATGCCTTCGCCTTTGGCGTTAACACAGTCACGGGTCATATAGTACAGACCCAATACAACGTCCTGAGAAGGAACGATGATTGGCTCGCCGTTCGCAGGTGACAGGATGTTGTTGGTAGACATCATCAACGCACGCGCTTCCAGCTGGGCTTCCAGCGTCAACGGTACGTGAACAGCCATCTGGTCACCATCGAAGTCGGCGTTATATGCCGCACAAACCAGCGGGTGCAGCTGGATTGCTTTACCTTCGATCAGAACCGGTTCAAACGCCTGGATGCCCAAACGGTGCAGGGTTGGTGCACGGTTCAGCAGTACCGGGTGTTCGCGGATAACTTCGTCCAGGATATCCCAAACGACAGCTTCTTCGCGCTCAACCATTTTCTTAGCGGCTTTGATGGTGGTGGCCAGGCCACGCAGTTCCAGCTTGCCGTAAATGAACGGTTTGAACAGTTCCAGTGCCATTTTCTTCGGCAGACCACACTGGTGCAGACGCAGGTATGGACCTACGGTGATAACGGAACGACCCGAGTAGTCGACACGTTTACCCAGCAGGTTCTGACGGAAACGACCCTGTTTACCTTTAATCATGTCTGCCAGAGATTTCAGCGGACGCTTGTTAGAGCCGGTGATTGCACGACCGCGACGGCCGTTATCCAGCAAAGCATCTACCGCTTCTTGCAGCATACGTTTTTCGTTACGTACGATGATGTCTGGCGCAGCCAGATCCAGCAGGCGTTTCAGACGGTTGTTACGGTTGATAACGCGACGATACAGATCGTTCAGATCTGACGTTGCGAAACGGCCGCCGTCCAACGGAACCAATGGACGCAAGTCTGGCGGCAGTACCGGCAGCACAGTCAGGATCATCCACTCTGGTTTGTTACCAGACTGAACGAACGCTTCCAGCAGCTTGATACGCTTGGTCAGCTTCTTACGTTTGGTTTCGGAGTTGGTTTCGTTCAACTCTTCACGCAGTTGCTCGCACTCTGCTTCCAGGTCCATGTTTTTCAACAGAGCCTGAATTGCTTCCGCACCCATCTTCGCGTCGAACTCATCACCAAACTCTTCCAACGCATCCAGATACTGCTCTTCAGTCAGGATCTGGCGTTTTTCGAGGTTAGTCATGCCGCCTTCGATAACCACATAGGATTCGAAGTACAGAACACGTTCGATGTCACGCAGTGGCATATCCAGCAGCAAACCGATGCGCGATGGCAGCGATTTCAGGAACCAGATGTGTGCAGTCGGGGAAGCCAGTTCGATGTGGCCCATACGCTCACGGCGTACTTTAGTCTGGGTCACTTCAACGCCGCACTTCTCGCAGATCACGCCGCGATGTTTTAAACGCTTGTACTTACCGCACAGGCATTCGTAGTCTTTTACTGGTCCGAAAATACGGGCACAGAAAAGGCCGTCACGTTCTGGTTTGAACGTACGGTAGTTAATGGTTTCTGGCTTCTTAACTTCACCAAAAGACCAAGAACGGATCATGTCTGGCGATGCCAGAGCAATTTTGATCGCATCAAACTCTTCGGTCTTAGTTTGCGCTTTCAGAAACTTTAGTAAGTCTTTCACGGATTGGCTCCCGTCGGGTTAGACCTGTTAGGCACCTGGTCTGTATTGATTAACAGGCAGGTGCCCCTGTGATCAGTGCGAATTCGAGTACTTACTCGTCTTCCAGCTCGATGTTGATACCCAGAGAACGGATTTCTTTCAACAGTACGTTGAAGGATTCCGGCATGCCTGGTTCCATACGATGATCGCCATCTACGATGTTTTTATACATCTTAGTACGGCCATTCACGTCATCGGACTTAACAGTCAGCATTTCCTGCAGGGTATATGCGGCACCATATGCTTCCAGTGCCCACACTTCCATCTCACCGAAGCGCTGACCACCGAACTGAGCTTTACCACCCAGCGGCTGCTGAGTAACAAGGCTGTAAGAACCGGTAGAACGCGCGTGCATCTTATCGTCAACAAGGTGGTTCAGTTTCAGCATGTACATGTAGCCGACGGTAACCTGACGCTCGAATTGCTCGCCGGTACGGCCGTCAAACAGTGTGATCTGACCAGAGGTTGGGATTCCGCCCATTTCAAGCAGTTGCTTGATCTCTGTCTCTTTCGCACCGTCGAAGACTGGTGTCGCGATTGGCATACCTTTTTTCAGGTTCTCAGCCAGACGCAATACTTCGTCATCGGTAAAGGTGGTCAGATCCACTTTCTGACGTACGTCGTCGCCCAGATCATAGGCACGCTGGATGAACTCGCGCAGCTTAGAAACTTCTTCCTGTTTCTTCAGCATGGCATTGATTTTTTCACCAATACCTTTCGCGGCCATACCCAGGTGGGTTTCCAAAATCTGACCAATGTTCATACGTGATGGAACGCCCAGCGGGTTCAGTACGATATCAACAGGAGTCCCGTTTTCATCGTAAGGCATATCTTCGATCGGGTTGATCTTGGAGATAACACCTTTGTTACCGTGGCGGCCTGCCATTTTGTCACCAGGCTGGATTTGACGTTTAACGGCCAAATACACTTTAACGATTTTCAGCACACCTGGTGCCAGATCATCGCCCTGAGTGATTTTACGACGCTTAGCTTCGAGTTTTTTCTCAAACTCGGATTTCAGTTCGTCGTACTGTTCAGCAAGCTGTTCCAACTGATTCTGTTTGTCTTCGTCAGTCAGTGACAGTTCTAACCAACGATCGCGAGGCAATTTGCCCAGCTTGTCAGCTTCAACACCGCCAGCAACCAGCGCAGACTGGATACGTGCAAACAGACCGGCTTCCAGGATCTGCAGTTCTTCAGTCAGGTCTTTCTTCGCCTGCTTCAGCTGCATCTCTTCGATTTCCAACGCACGCTTGTCTTTTTCCACGCCATCGCGGGTGAAGACTTGCACGTCGATAACCGTACCGGACACGCCGTTTGGTACACGCAGAGAAGAGTCTTTAACGTCAGACGCTTTCTCACCGAAGATCGCACGCAGCAGTTTCTCTTCCGGCGTCAGCTGGGTTTCGCCTTTAGGCGTTACCTTACCCACCAGAATGTCACCACCGGTCACTTCAGCACCGATATAAACGATACCGGATTCATCCAGTTTGGAGAGCGCAGCTTCACCCACGTTAGGGATGTCAGCGGTGATCTCTTCAGGCCCTAACTTGGTGTCACGGGACACACATGCCAGTTCCTGGATATGGATGGTCGTGAAGCGGTCTTCCTGCACAACACGTTCGGAGACCAAGATGGAGTCTTCGAAGTTGTAACCGTTCCAAGGCATGAACGCGACACGCATGTTCTGACCCAGAGCCAGTTCGCCAAGATCTGTAGACGGACCATCTGCCAGCACGTCGCCGCGCTCGATTGGCTCGCCCAGATTCACACACGGCATCTGGTTGATGCAGGTGTTCTGGTTAGAACGGGTGTATTTGGTCAGGTTATAAATGTCGATACCTGCTTCGCCCGGGTACATCTCTTCTTCGTTAACACGAATAACGATACGGGATGCATCCACGTACTGAACAATACCGCCACGTTTGGCTACGGCAGTCACACCGGAGTCAACCGCTACAGCACGTTCCATACCAGTACCAACCAGCGGCTTATCAGCGCGCAGAGTCGGAACTGCCTGACGTTGCATGTTCGCACCCATCAATGCACGGTTGGCGTCATCGTGTTCCAGGAATGGAATCAATGAAGCACCAACGGATACAACCTGTTGGGTGGAAACGTCCATGTAGTCAACCTGATCGCGGCTGAAGAGGCTTGATTCGCCTTTGCTACGACAAGTGACCAGGTCTTCAATGAAGCGCCCTTCTTCGTCCAGGTTGGAGTTCGCCTGAGCGATTACGAAGTTGCCTTCTTCAATGGCAGACAGATAGTTGATTTCATCAGTCACCAGACCATCACGCACGCGACGGTAAGGGGTTTCCAGGAAACCGTACTCATTGGTCTGTGCATAGACAGACAAGGAGTTGATCAGACCGATGTTTGGACCTTCTGGCGTTTCGATTGGACATACGCGGCCGTAGTGAGTCGGGTGTACGTCTCGAACTTCAAAGCCAGCACGTTCACGGGTCAAACCGCCCGGGCCCAATGCAGAGATACGACGCTTGTGCGTGATCTCGGACAACGGGTTGTTCTGGTCCATAAATTGTGACAACTGGCTTGAGCCGAAGAATTCTTTCACCGCAGCCGAAATCGGCTTAGCGTTGATCATATCCTGAGGCATCAGTGTGTCGAGGTCGCCCAGAGAAAGACGCTCTTTAACAGCACGCTCAACACGAACCAGACCAACACGGAATTGGTTTTCAGCCATTTCGCCGACGGAACGAATACGACGGTTGCCCAAGTGGTCGATATCATCCACTTCGCCCTGGCCGTTACGAATGCCGATCAGCTTTTTCATTACCTGAATGATGTCGTCTTTGCTCAGGATACCTGAACCTTCGATTTCATCACGCAACAGAGAACGGTTGAACTTCATACGACCTACAGCAGACAGGTCGTAACGATCTTCAGAGAAGAACAGGTTCTCAAACAGGCTTTCCGCCGCTTCACGCGTTGGTGGCTCACCAGGACGCATCATTCGGTAGATCTCAACCAGTGCGCTCAGGCGATCGCTGGTTGGGTCGACGCGAATGGTCTCGGACATGTACGCGCCATGATCGAGGTCATTGGTGAACAGCGTTTCAATGGTTTTGTGACCGGACTGGCTCAGTTTAGCAAGCAGGTCCAGAGACAATTCCATGTTAGCCGGGACGATCAGCTCACCGGTATTGGTGTCGATGTAGTCTTTAGAGACCACTTTCCCTGCGATGTATTCAACAGGAACTTCGATGCGCTGAATTTCGTCTTTTTCAAGCTGACGAATATGACGGGCAGTGATGCGGCGGCCTTTTTCTACATAGACTTTGCCGTCAGCTTCGATATCAAAGGAAGCTGTTTCACCACGCAGGCGCTCAGGTACCAGTTCCATCTGCAACTTGTTGTCGCGGATCTGGTAAGTCACCTTGTCAAAGAACAGGTCAAGGATCTGTTCAGTCGTGTAATTTAATGCACGCAGAATGATGGTCGCAGGCAATTTACGGCGACGGTCAATACGTACAAACAGGTTGTCTTTCGGATCAAACTCGAAATCTAACCATGAACCGCGGTAAGGGATGATACGCGCGTTATAAAGCACTTTACCCGAAGAGTGGGTTTTACCCTTATCGCTGTCGAAGAATACGCCCGGACTACGGTGCAGCTGAGATACGATAACCCTCTCAGTACCGTTAATCACAAAGGTACCATTTTCGGTCATGAGCGGAATTTCGCCCATATAGACTTCTTGTTCCTTGATGTCTTTGACCGTACCTTCTGGTGCTTCACGTTCGTAGATTACCAGGCGCAGTTTTACGCGCAGTGGCGCGGAGAACGTCACACCACGGATCTGGCATTCTTTAACGTCGAATACAGGCTCACCAAGACGGTAGCTAACGTATTGCAGCTCAGAGTTACCGCTGTAGCTCTTGATAGGGAATACAGAACGGAATGCAGCTTCCAGACCGTACTGGCCTTCCGGATCTTGCTCGATAAACTTCTGGAACGAGTCAAGCTGGATAGAAAGGAGATATGGAATGTCCAAAACTTGTGGACGTTTACCAAAATCCTTACGAATGCGTTTTTTCTCGGTATAGGAGTAAACCATAGGGTTCCTCAGCTCGCTGATCAGTGACCCAATCTTGTCTGCCCTGAGAAGGACAGTTCATGCAACACCGTTTATGTCGACCGGAAAGCAGAAACGCTTCCCGCAATATCTGTTTTCTACCACTCTTAAATCATTTCGTTGTGCGTTATCTGTAGATGAGCTACAGCAAGAGGCAACAATATATTAAGGCGTCTATAGAAAGAGATATTAGAGTAGTTCAGTGCTCAAACAGTGTGAAACACCACTGACACTCTATAGCGCAAAAAGGCTGGTGACTAAAAAGTCACCAGCCATCAGCCTGTTAGGACAGGCTGCACTCCGGGAAGTTAAACTTACTTAACTTCAACAGAAGCACCAGCTTCTTCCAGAGATTTTTTCAGAGCTTCAGCGTCGTCTTTGCTGATGCCTTCTTTCAGAGCTGCTGGAGCAGACTCAACCAGGTCTTTCGCTTCTTTCAGACCCAGGCCAGTCGCGGTGCGAACAGCTTTGATAACTGCAACTTTGTTCGCGCCAACAGCGGCCAGAACAACGTCGAACTCAGTTTTTTCTTCAACAGCTTCAGCAGCAGCAGCAGGACCTGCAACAGCAGCAGCAGCAGAAACGCCGAATTTTTCTTCCATAGCGGAGATCAGTTCAACGATTTCCATTACAGACAGAGCTGCAACGCCTTCAATGATTTGTTCTTTAGTGATTGACATTTCAAGTGTTCCTAGAATTCAGAAATAGTTTATACGTAAGCAAATGAACGAGATAAAAAAGGCTGATTAAGCAGCTTCTTTCTGATCGCGTACAGCAGCCAGAGTGCGAACCAATTTGCCTGCAGAGGCTTCTTTCATGGTTGCCATCAGGCGTGCGATTGCTTCTTCGTAAGTAGGCAGAGTTGCCAAGCGGTCAATTTGAGCCGCAGAGATAAACTCACCTTCAAAGGCCGCAGCTTTAACCTCAAATTTTGCATTCGCTTTAGCGAAATCTTTGAACAAACGGGCAGCAGCGCCTGGGTGTTCAGTAGAGAATGCAATCAAGGTTGGACCGACAAACGTGTCTTTCAGGCACTCAAACTGAGTACCTTCCACGACGCGACGCATCAAGGTGTTGCGAACAACACGCATGTAAACGCCAGCTTCACGACCTGCTTTACGCAGTTCAGTCATTTTATCTACAGTTACGCCACGAGAATCCGCAACAACCGCAGACAGCGCGCCTTTGGCTACTTCGATGACTTCAGCAACAATCGCTTGTTTGTCTTGAAGATTTAATGCCATTAGCTTTTTGCTCCTGGATTTAGCCGGGGAACCCCCCCGGAACTCACATCACTTGTCATCGAGAATCGATAATAAGCGTTCAAACACGGTGAGCAGAGAATCCAGCAAAGACAAATCTTAATTCTTTATAAAAAAGACAAAGAAATATTTTCTTCAGGCTCTGTCACCGTCTACGCAGGAAGGATTAAGCCCCTTTCAGGGCACCTGCGGTCTTGGACGGAGGTCTGGATAGGCCAGACTCCAACCGAAAAATCTTGGTTTCGCATTAACGAAACAACGGGCCATAGATTCTAGACAAATCTATCGCCCGCGTAAAGCGATAAACGTCAGCAGTTAATTAGCTAACTGTTGCGCTCAGGCCGCTTTGATCAACAGAAAGACCCGCACCCATGGTAGTGGACAGGCTTACTTTCTTGATGAAAACGCCTTTAGCCTGGGAAGGCTTCGCTTTTTTCAGAGCGACCAACAGAGCTTCCAGGTTTTCTTTCAGCTTGTCGGATTCGAAATCAACCTTACCGATAGTGGTATGGATGATGCCGTTTTTGTCGTTACGGTAACGAACCTGGCCTGCTTTAGCGTTCTTAACCGCTTCAGCAACGTTAGGTGTTACAGTACCAACTTTCGGGTTAGGCATCAGACCGCGTGGGCCCAGAACCTGACCTAATTGGCCAACAACGCGCATTGCATCTGGAGATGCGATAACAACGTCGAAGTTCATTTCGCCTTTTTTGATCAGGTCAGCCAGATCTTCCATACCTACCAGTTCAGCGCCTGCAGCTTTAGCAGCTTCAGCGTTTGCACCTTGGGTGAAGACGGCAACGCGAACAGAACGACCGGTGCCGTGTGGCAGTACGGTTGCGCCGCGAACGTTTTGATCTGATTTACGAGCGTCGATGCCGAGGTTAACAGCAACGTCAACGCTTTCTACGAATTTAGCAGTGGCCAGCTCTTTGAGCAGAGCAACGGCTTCGGTGATGTCATACTGTTTAGTAGCATCAACTTTGTCACGGATCACGCGCATGCGCTTGGTCAGCTTAGCCATTTATTAATCCTCCACTACCAGGCCCATGGAACGAGCAGTACCTTCGATGGAGCGAGTCATCGCTTCAACGTCAGAACCAGTCATGTCCGCAGCTTTGGTTTCTGCGATTTCACGAACCTGAGCACTCGTTACTTTACCCACTTTGTCTTTGTTCGGCTTGCCGGAACCAGACTTGATACCAGCCGCTTTCTTCAGCAGTACTGCTGCAGGAGGGGTTTTGGTAACAAAGGTGAAAGAACGGTCAGAATAAACAGTAATAACAACAGGAATTGGCAGGCCTTTTTCCATGCTATCAGTCTTAGCATTGAACGCCTTACAGAATTCCATGATGTTCACGCCTTGTTGACCCAGAGCTGGACCAACTGGCGGACTTGGGTTTGCCATACCAGCTGCAACTTGCAGCTTAACGTAGGCTTGTACTTTCTTGGCCATGGTAAATATCCTCGTTTGGGTGATATCGCCTGTTTGAAGAGGCTCCCCGTTATTTACAGTACTTTGTTCTTTGTAATTTATGTGCTGAGACTGCACATAAAAACAAAAGGCGCGAAATTATAGTTCAATTTCGCGCCTTGTACAACATCTGTTCTAATGAATGTTTAGAACGTTGTTGTTAGCCTTTTTCAACCTGACCGAAGTCCAGTTCAACCGGTGTTGCACGGCCAAAAATGGAAACAGACACTTTCAGGCGACTTTTCTCGTAATCAACTTCTTCGACCACACCATTGAAGTCCGCAAACGGACCGTCATTAACACGTACCAGTTCACCTGGTTCGAACAACGTTTTAGGACGTGGTTTATCACCCACTTGTTGCAGGCGATTCATGATCGCATCAACTTCTTTATCGCTGATTGGTGCAGGACGATCTGACGTTCCGCCAATGAAGCCCATAACACGAGGAACGCTGCGAACTAAGTGCCAGCTGGCGTCATTCATCACCATCTGTACCAGCACATAACCTGGGAAGAATTTACGTTCGCTTTTACGGCGCAGGCCACCACGAATCTCAACCACTTCTTCGGTTGGAACCATGACTTCACCAAACAGTTCTTCCATGTCATGTAATTTGATGTGCTCACGCAGCGATTGTGCTACGCGGCCTTCAAAGCCAGAAAACGCCTGAACGACGTACCAACGTTTTTTAGGTGCTTCAGACATTAGAACCTCAAGCCAGTAATGAAAGATACCAGGCGGACTAAAATACCATCCAGCCCCCACAGAATCAGTGACATAACGGCAGTTACCGCAGCAACGATCAGTGTGGTATGCAATGTTTCCTGGCGCGTTGGCCAAATGACTTTACGTACTTCAGTACGCGCTTCACGAGCAAACGCGACCGTCGCCTTGCCTTTAGTGGTCAGTAAAGCCACTGCGCCTGCAATTGCGATAATAACAACTACGGCTAACGCGCGTAACGGCAGGCTGTATGCACGGTAATAATAGTTACCGACAATAGCTACAACCAACAAAACGGCAACAATCAGCCACTTTACCGCTTCCAGGCCGCGCCCGCTCCCTTGAGCCTCGGTATTCGCACTCATAAACCAACCCGTCACAATGATTCAGAACAAACAACTTTGCCTCGCATTGCGAGGCAAACCAAACCGATCGATGCTCTACTTGAGCGCAATTCGGTGTTTTACGCTATATCTCAGAGCCTATCTCACCAGTGATTATGACGTATAAATCGCTGATGAGATAGGTTCTAGCGCCACAGCGTAGAAAAAAGGGCATCGAATGATGCCCTTTTAGTGTGTATTACGTCAACGAATAGTGACAAAAAACTATCAGCGATTAAGCGATAACTTTAGCAACAACACCAGCACCAACAGTACGGCCGCCTTCACGGATTGCGAAACGCAGACCATCATCCATCGCGATTGGGTGGATCAGGGTAACAACCATGTTCACGTTGTCACCAGGCATAACCATCTCAACGCCTTCTGGCAGTTCGATAGTACCGGTCACGTCAGTTGTACGGAAGTAGAACTGTGGACGGTAGCCTTTGAAGAATGGAGTATGACGACCACCTTCATCTTTGCTCAGGATGTACACTTCGGAATCAAACTTGGTGTGTGGTTTGATTGAACCTGGTTTAGCCAGAACCTGACCACGTTCGATATCTTCACGTTTGATACCACGCAGCAGAACACCAACGTTCTCACCAGCACGGCCTTCGTCCAGCAGTTTGCGGAACATTTCAACGCCAGTACAAGTAGACTTAACAGTGTCCTTGATACCGACGATTTCAACTTCTTCGCCCACTTTAACGATACCACGCTCTACACGACCGGTAACAACTGTACCACGTCCGGAGATGGAGAATACGTCTTCGATTGGCAGCAGGAATGGCTTATCGATAGCACGCTCTGGCAATGGAATGTAGCTGTCCAGTGCTTCTGCCAGTTCGATGATTTTCGCTTCCCAAGTAGCATCGCCTTCCAGTGCTTTCAGCGCTGAACCTTTGATGACCGGGATGTCGTCGCCTGGGAATTCGTAAGCAGACAGAAGTTCACGAACTTCCATTTCTACCAGTTCCAGCAGCTCTTCGTCATCTACCATGTCGCATTTGTTCATGAACACGATCATGTATGGAACGCCAACCTGGCGACCCAGCAGGATGTGCTCACGAGTCTGAGGCATAGGGCCGTCAGTTGCAGCAACAACCAGGATAGCGCCGTCCATCTGTGCAGCACCGGTGATCATGTTTTTCACGTAGTCGGCGTGCCCTGGGCAGTCAACGTGCGCGTAGTGACGAGTCGGGGTGTCATATTCAACGTGAGAAGTGTTGATGGTGATACCACGAGCTTTTTCTTCTGGTGCGTTATCGATCTGGTCGAATGCGCGTGCAGAACCGCCGTAGGTTTTAGCCAGAACGGTAGTGATTGCTGCAGTCAGGGTAGTTTTACCGTGGTCAACGTGGCCGATAGTACCAACGTTAACGTGCGGTTTGTTACGTTCAAATTTTTCTTTAGACACGGCTATATTCCTTACTCTTGTGCTCTCCCTTCAAAGAGAGAGCACGGGATCATTGTGTTTAAACCAGTGGCTTATTTGCCACGAGCTTCAATAACGGCCAGGGCCACGTTATTCGGCGCATCATCGTACTTCAGGAATTCCATGGAGTAAGATGCACGGCCTTTGGTCAGTGAACGCAGCTGAGTTGCATAACCGAACATTTCGGAAAGCGGAACTTCAGCATGAATCACAACGCCAGTAGCGTTAGATTCTTGGCCTTTCAGCATACCACGACGGCGGCTAAGGTCACCGATGACGTCACCAGTGTTCTCTTCCGGAGTCTCTACTTCAACCTTCATGATCGGCTCAAGCAGGACTGGTTTCGCTTTCTTAAAGCCATCTTTAAAGGCAATAGAAGCGGCCAGTTTAAACGCCAGCTCGGAGGAGTCAACGTCATGGTAAGAACCGAAGTGCAGACGCACGCCCAGATCGACTACCGGGTAACCGGCCAGTGGACCAGACTTCAGCTGTTCCTGGATGCCTTTGTCAATCGCGCCGATGAATTCACCAGGAATTACACCACCTTTGATTTCGTTGACAAACTCATACCCTTTCGGATTTGTGCCAGGTTCTAATGGGTACATGTCGATCACAACGTGACCATACTGACCGCGACCACCAGACTGCTTAGCGTGTTTACCTTCAACATCGGTAACTTTAGCGCGGATAGCTTCACGGTATGCAACCTGCGGCTTACCGACGTTAGCTTCAACGTTAAATTCACGACGCATACGGTCAACCAGGATATCCAGGTGAAGTTCACCCATACCTGCGATGATTGTCTGGCCAGACTCTTCATCAGTCCAAACGCGGAATGATGGGTCTTCTTTTGCCAGACGGCCCAGAGCCAGACCCATTTTTTCCTGGTCAGCTTTGGTTTTTGGTTCTACCGCAACGGAGATTACCGGCTCAGGGAATTCCATGCGTTCCAGGATAATCACGTTATCCGGATCACACAGGGTATCACCTGTAGTCACGTCTTTCAGACCGATCGCAGCAGCGATATCGCCCGCACGAACTTCTTTGATTTCTTCACGCTTGTTAGCGTGCATCTGAACGATACGACCCAGACGTTCACGCTGAGATTTCACTGGGTTAAATACAGTGTCACCTGAATTGACGAGACCGGAATAAACACGGAAGAACGTCAAGTTACCCACGAATGGGTCAGTAGCGATTTTGAACGCCAGAGCAGAGAACGGCTCTGAATCGTCAGAATGGCGAACTGCCGGAGTGTCTTTACCGTCGTCCAACAGGCCGTTGATAGCTTCAACGTCAGTTGGTGCTGGCAGATACTCAACAACAGCATCCAGCATTGCCTGTACGCCTTTGTTTTTAAACGCAGAACCACAGGTAACCAGGATGATTTCGTTGTTCAGAACGCGCTTACGCAGAGAAGTTTTGATCTCTTCTTCAGTCAGCTCTTCGCCACCAAAGAATTTCTCCATCAGCTCATCAGAGCCTTCAGCAGCGGCTTCAACCAGTTTCTGACGCCATTCTTCAGCCAGTTCTTGCATGTTGGCAGGGATTTCTTCGTATTCGAAGGTAACGCCCTGATCAGCTTCGTTCCAGTTGATAGCTTTCATCTTCACCAGGTCAACAACACCGGTGAATTTCTCTTCCGCGCCGATTGCCAGTTGCAGTGGCACCGGAGTTGCGCCCAGACGTTTTTCAATCTGGTCAACAACCTTCAGGAAGTTAGCACCCATACGGTCCATTTTGTTAACGAACGCGATACGAGGAACTTTATATTTGTTTGCCTGACGCCATACGGTCTCAGACTGTGGCTGAACACCGCCAACAGCACAGTAAACCATTACCGCGCCATCAAGAACACGCATGGAACGTTCTACTTCGATGGTGAAGTCAACGTGCCCTGGGGTGTCAATGATGTTGATGTGGTGTGGTTCGAACTGCTTAGCCATACCAGACCAGAAACAGGTGGTGGCAGCGGACGTGATGGTAATACCACGTTCCTGTTCCTGCTCCATCCAGTCCATGGTGGCTGCGCCATCATGAACTTCACCGATTTTGTGGTTTACACCGGTGTAGAACAGAACACGTTCGGTAGTGGTTGTCTTACCGGCGTCGATGTGAGCACTGATACCAATGTTACGGTAGCGCTCAATGGGTGTTTTACGAGCCATTTGATTCCTCTATAACTAGGACGTTCAAGTTCAGTTAACCCAAGCGGGTTGGCTTCTTGAAGCGCCCGCTTGGTTAGCATAACTACTGCTAAGTGATTACCAGCGGTAGTGGGCGAACGCCTTGTTGGCTTCAGCCATACGGTGAACGTCTTCACGTTTCTTAACTGCAGTACCTTTGTTCTCTGCAGCATCAGAAAGTTCGTTCGCCAGGCGGAGAGCCATGGATTTATCACCGCGTTTACGAGCAGCTTCAACGATCCAACGCATTGCCAGAGCATTACGACGAACCGGACGGACTTCAACTGGAACCTGATAAGTAGAACCACCTACGCGGCGGGACTTAACTTCGACAGTCGGACGAACGTTGTCCAGTGCGACTTCGAAAGCTTCCAGGTGGCCTTTACCGCTACGTTGAGCCAGGGTCTCAAGAGCAGTGTAGACGATTGCTTCTGCAGTAGATTTTTTACCATCTACCATCAGAATGTTGACGAATTTTGCCAGCAGTTCGGATCCGAACTTAGGATCTGGCAGGATTTTACGTTGACCAATGACGCGACGACGTGGCATGGAAATACTCCGTTGTTAATTCAGGATTGTCCAAAACTCTAAGAGTTTATTTTGACAGTAAAGTGAAAATGTTTGGCCTTACTTAACGGAGAACCATTAAGACTTCGGCTTTTTAACGCCGTATTTAGAACGAGATTGCTTACGATCCTTAACGCCTGAACAGTCCAGTGCGCCACGGACGGTGTGATAACGCACACCTGGCAAGTCTTTTACACGACCGCCACGGATCAGGATCACGGAGTGTTCCTGCAGGTTGTGACCTTCACCGCCGATGTAGGAGGTAACTTCAAAACCGTTAGTCAAACGCACACGGCAGACTTTACGCAGTGCGGAGTTTGGTTTTTTAGGAGTGGTGGTATATACACGAGTACATACGCCACGTTTCTGCGGGCAAGCTTCCAGCGCTGGAACGTTGCTTTTAGCAACCTTCGTAGAGCGTGGTTTGCGTACCAGCTGATTAATTGTTGCCATTAAAAAGCTCCTGGATTTTGGTTCATAAACTACTTTGTAAACGCGTGATAAATCGCCCCATAAAAAGCATTAGCTAATATGGGGACGCAGAATTTTAGGGCTGACCTAAGAGGGTGTCAAGAAATATACAGCACATCGTTGTTTCACCATGCTGTTTGCTGGGTATGTTTCTCAGTCAGCGCGACGAAACCAGTATAGTCGATCAATGTGATTCTGTGTGAAATTTGACCAACCAGACCACGAGCCGCCAAATCTTCGCTTAAAACATAAATGGACTGCACATGCTGACTCATCAGGTTGCATGCCTCACTGCCATCAAGTGCAGCCAGCACGCCATCCTGCATCAGCAGAAGCGCATCGTCCTGGGCGATCATGTGAATAAGCAATGAAAAATCACAATGTTGCGGGGAATTGGCAAGAGTAAAAAGCATGGAGTTTCCTGATTTAAAACGTCATTACCACATCATATTCGGCCAGTCGCTGGCGAATTTCAGTCACGGGCAACGGCTCAACATCCAGAACCCATTCATGGCCAGCCGACAGGCCCCGTGTCTTTAATGACTCTTCACAAACGAAACACTGATCGACATCGTAAAGAGATAACACGCCGAACGTGGCAATATAATTACGCGCCAAAATTTTTTCCGGCTGCTGCGCTGGCATTAACTGGAAAACACCATCAGCTATGAAAAATACACCAATATCTTCGGTCAGCGCTGACGTTGCCAGCAACGCATCCAGCCCTTCCCGTCCTGCAGACGTACCGTGCGGACCCTGGGTGAATACAAACGCGATCTTCTTCATTATTGCTCCCTGCATTCACACATCAGAACTGCACCAGACGATCACAGGTCAACGAAGCTTCAGCCAGACTGCCCAGTCCGGTCAGGGTAAAACCCGGCTGCAAGTTAGTCTGCCCGTGCCCCTGATTATGGGCTTCTGTTTCATCTATCACACCGCGGCGTAATGCGGCAGCTACGCACACATTGAGTGCCACCTGGTAATCTGCCGCCATGCGCTGCCAGGATCGGACTAAATCGAATTCATCGGATGCCGGCGCGGAAAGCAAATTACCATTGAGCACACCTTCACGATAAAAAAACACGCTGTCGAGATGATGACCGCTGGCGATCAGCGCCAGTGCAAACTGATACGCGGCACTGGCTTGCTGAGTGCCGTATGCAGGGCCGGTGACCAGCAGGCAGTAACGCAGTTTCAACGTTCGTTCCCCACCAGATCACCGCTTTTAAACTGGCGGATATACAGGTAGACCGTGTGCTTAGAAATGTTGAGGCGATCCGCAACCTGATTAATCGCGTCTTTGATATCAAAAATACCCTTTTCATAAAGATTCAGAACCACCTGACGGTTCTTCGCATTGTTAGATACGTTGCGGTCAGCGTTGACTTCTTCAATGGTGAATTCCAGCGTCTGAGCCACCAGATCATCTACGGATGACGCGAAGTTCACGGACGATGCCACTTCCTGCGTCTCAGGCGGCATAAAGGTCTGAATGATTTGCGAGAAAGGTACGTCAAGATTCATGTTGATGCACAGCAAGCCAATCACGCGTTGCTCACGGTTGCGAATAGCGATGGTGACTGACTTCATCAGCACACCACTTTTCGCGCGGGTGAAATAAGCTTTGGACACATTACTGTCCGCACCGGTCATGTCATGCAACATGCGCAGCGCTAAATCCGTAATTGGCGAGCCGATTTTACGACCAGTATGCTCACCATTAGCAATACGGACCGCTGAACATTTCAGGTCTTCCAGTGAATGCAGAACAATTTCGCAATGCTCACCGATCAGCATCGCAAGCCCGTCCACCACGGCCTCGTATGAAGACAAAATCTCATGATCGACCTGGCTGAACGGACGTTGGTCCAGCAAATCCAGTTCACCGGTTTCGCCAGTTATAAGCGAATTAGACATCGAAGCTACCACCCTCTCTATCGCGCCTTCCAACGGGAGTCAGGACGCATTATTCATCATTCCACGGTCGTTACTGTATCAAAGACACAGAAAAAACGGCCTTACGATTATATGGATCTGTGACGTTATGCCGGGGAAACAAAAGCGTCAAGTTATCATCATAGAGTAACCTCAATAAAATGAAGGACAGGCGGCAAGAAAAGTGAGAGGCGAAAAAAAACCGCCGCATTTAGCGACGGTTTTCTGCAACGACTCAGCAGCAACTCAGTTTGCTTTTGGTGCTGCTTCAGCAGGTTTTTCAGCTGCTTTCGGGTCAGCCTTAGGTGCCGCTTTCACATCCAGCAGTTCAACATCGAACACCAGAGTGGAGTTAGCCGGGATCCCCGGAACGCCAGTTTTACCGTAGGCCAGTGCCGGTGGGATGACCAGCTTGATTTTGCCGCCTTTCTTGATGTGTTTCAGGCCTTCAGTCCAGCCAGGAATTACACCGTCAAGACGGAAGGACAGCGGCTCACCGCGGGTATAAGAATTATCAAACTCTGTACCGTCGGTCAGGGTACCTTTGTAGTTAACGACAACGGTATCGCTGTCTTTAGGCGCTGCGCCGGCACCTGGTTTTTCAACCTGATACAACAGACCTGACTCAGTTTTCTTCACGCCTTTTTCTTTGGTGAAATCAGCACGGAATTTGTCGCCTTTGTCAGCGTTAGCTTTCGCGTCCTGCTCCATCTTAGCCTGTGCTGATGCTTTCACACGGCCTTCGAAGGTTTGCAGAGTCTGCTCGATTTCCTGATCAGACAGTTTGCTTTTGTTCGCGAACGCGTCCTGAACACCGGCGATCAACTGGTCTTTATCCAGTTTGATGCCCAGCTTTTCTTGCTCTTTCAGGGAGTTGTCCATGTAGCGACCCAGCGATGCACCCAGAGCATACGCAGCCTGCTCATCATCACTTTTGAATTTGGCCGTATCTGTTGCTGCCGGAGCAGTTGCAGCAGGGGCAGCGGCTGGCGCAGTTGCAGCAGCGGCCGGTGCTGTGGCTTCAGCAGCCATAACCTGAGTGGCATTCAGGGCGATAGCCATGGTGGTTGCCAGCAGAGTTACTTTAAACAGTGATTTCATCCATTTCTCCAGGACCAGAAATCTGTGACCTCTGGTAATAATTACGAAAGTTCGGCGGTTACTATAACTGTCCGTCTCACGACAAAACAATCTCTATACACGCCATTAGCGTCTTATTCCGACCTTTTTTACATCAATAAGTTTCGTCACACGATCGGGATATACGGATAAAGCGTCAGGGAGGTCAGGTAATCCTGCGGCTTTACGGGTAGAATCGCCGGTCTACAATACAGGATGAGGTTCAGGTCAGTGCACAACATGATCAACACGAGCCATACAGTGAGGTAATGATGATGAACTCAAATACCATTGAACAACGTCTGGAGATGCTGGAAAACAAACTGGCTTTTCAGGAAATTACCATTGAAGAGCTGAACATGATTGTCACACAGCATCAGTTGGAAATGAGCAGACTGCACGATCACCTGCGCCTGCTGACAGACAAACTGCGTGCCAGCCAGCCATCAATGATTGCCGATCAGTCGGAAGAAACGCCGCCACCGCATTATTGATACGGATTGCGACGCAACAAAAAGGCGCCCTTGCGGCGCCTTTCGTTTATATCACTGTTATATCACTGTGCGGGCGATTAATGACAACCGCAGCCGCCGTTACCGCCGCAACCGCCTTTTTTGCCGTGATCATGACCGTGGTCGTGATCATGGTCGTGGCCGTGACCACCGCAGCAACCGTCACCGTGTTCATGGTCGTGACCATGATCGTGGCCGTGTTCGCCATGAACGTGGCCATGAGCCAGTTCTTCTTCGGTCGCTTCACGGATTGCCACCACTTCAACGTGGAAGTTCAGGTTCTGGCCAGCCAGCATGTGGTTGCCATCAACCACAACGTGGTCGCCATCAACTTCAGTGATTTCGACAGGAACCGGGCCCTGATCGGTATCAGCCAGGAAACGCATACCGACTTCCAGCTCATCAACACCCATGAACACGTCTTTAGGCACGCGCTGAACCAGGTTGTCGTCGTAGTTGCCGTAAGCATCGTTCGCGCCAACATGTACGTCAAATACGTCACCAATTGCATGACCATCAAGTGCAGTTTCCAGACCGGAGATCAGGGAACCATGGCCGTGCAGGTAATCCAACGGTGCGCTCACCGGAGATTCATCAACCAACACACCGTCTTCTGTACGTACCTGATATGCCACGCTGACGACCAGGTCTTTTGCTACTTTCATGATAACTCCTACCGTTGGAAACTCAATTTTTTGTCTGCGGGCGTTGCATAACGCACGCAACTTCGCTTAAGGCTAATTCAGTGACGGCCACTTTTCGATGAGATCATCCTGAAAAGCGCGATCGGATAAATTTGGCGAAGAGTGTAGCGGAAATCCGCGTCTCTGTACTACCAGCATAAAAAAACACGAGCCATAACGCTACTTCGGATCGAAAATACCAATCACCTGCTCTTCCGGGCGAAGCTTCTTGCTGACCTGCGCGTCAGTCTGACGCTGATGGTGTCCGCACTTGACACACTCCACCACTTCAACCTTATCTTCCTGCCATAAAGCCAGTGTATCCATCGCCTTACATTTCGGACACACCGCACCAGCGATGAACCGTTTACGGGTTGTAGCCATGTTACTTCTCCTGAAATTTCCGATATTGCGTCCGGTCAGTTTTCGATCAACCACCGAAATTATTTTTCTGCTACCGGGCTATTCGTCATCGTCCCAGCCATCAAGCTGGCGACGTTCGTTATGCATTTCACTCTGAAAGATGTCTTCCAGCTCTCGCCGGGCCTCTTTCACGCGGGAAATCTGCGCAACGTCGCCGCGGTTTTGCGGCACCAGTTCACGCAACATCCGCATGTCGAGCCGACGAAAATGTTGCTGCGCGCGATACGCACTGTGCGGATGCATGCCCAGCGTCACGAGTGCTTTCTTCCCAAGCTCCAGCGCACTAGAAAACGTCTCGCGGGAAAAATTCACTACGCCGGCCTGCAAAAGCTCATGCGCTTCCACACGGCCACGGGCACGCGCCAGAATATTCAGATGGGGAAAATGCTGCTGGCATAAATGCACGATAGCCATCGTATCTTCCGGCTCATTGGAGGTAATAACGATCGACTTTGCCTTTTCCGCGCCGGACGCCCTGAGTAACTCCAGTTCGGTTGCATCGCCGTAATAGACTTTGTAGCCGTAAGTCCGCATCAACCCGACGGCGCTGATATCACGCTCCAGCACCGTAATGCGCATTTTGTTCGCCATCAGCAAACGTCCGATCACCTGCCCGAAGCGCCCGAACCCGACAATAATCACCTGCGGCTCATCATCCTGAACAAAATGCTTTTCGTCGCTTTCTTCGCCGTCGTTGTAGCGTCGCACCAAAATCCGGTCAACCCACTGCATCAGCAGCGGCGTGGTCATCATTGATAACGTCACCACCACCAGCAACAGCGAAAGCTGCGACGAAGAAATCACTTTCTGCGCGCCCGCCGCCGAGAACAGCACGAAAGCAAATTCACCGCCCTGACTGAGCACGGCGGAAAATTGCAGCCGGACCGAAGTACGCAAGCCAAATACACGGGACAGCCCGTACAACAAGGCACCTTTGACAGTCACCAGAACAATCACGCCCGCCAGCACCAGCAAAATGTGGGTGTAAAGCACGCCCAGATTCAGCGCCATGCCGACAGAAATAAAGAACAGCCCGAGCAGTAAACCCTTAAATGGCTCAATAGCGATTTCCAGTTCGTGCTGATATTCACTTTCAGCCAGTAAAATCCCGGCGATGAATGTCCCGAGTGCCATCGAAAAGCCCAGCGTATCCATAAACAGCGCCGAGCCGAGCACCACCAGCAACGCGGCGGCGGTAAACACTTCACGCACGCCGGAGGCCACAATCAGCCGGAAAATCGGCCGCAGCAGATAGCGTCCGCCAATCAACATCCCGCCAAAGGCCAGCACTTTCAGGCCGATCATTTCCCAGTTATTGCTGCCTTCGGAGCCCCCCGCCAGAATCGGGATCAGCGCCAGTGCCGGGATCACCGCGATATCCTGGAACAGCAGCACGGCAAAACCCAACTGGCCGCCTTCGTTACGCGTCATGCCTTTATCGCGCATCAGTTGCAGTGCCATCGCCGTGGATGACATCGCCAGCCCGATACCGCCAATCACCGCCGCCTGCCAGGAAAACTTCGTGAGATACAACAAACCGCCAAGCACCAGCGCGGTCAGGATCACCTGCCCGGCACCGACGCCAAAGATTTGCCGCCGCAGCGCCCACAACTTACCGGGATTCAGTTCCAGCCCGATGATAAACATCAGGAAAACCACGCCCAGTTCGGAGAAGTGCAGGATCTCATCCACGTCACGGATAAAACCTAAGCCCCACGGGCCGATGGCAATCCCCGCCAGCAAATAGCCGAGTACCGCGCCGATACCTAAACGTTGCGCCAGAGGCACGGCGACCACCGCAGCGAATAAAAACAGCAGGATTGCCGTAGGAATACTTGAAACGTCCATCAGACGATCCCCCCATGCGGCAACGGGAATTGCAGCCATTCGCCGTACGCTTCGGCATGGCTCTGCAACACATCAGGTTTCTGACGTCGCGCCCAGTAAATAACGATTGGCGTCATCCAGTGCATATGGCACATCGCCGACGTCAGCTCGAACGGACGCATAATATCGGACATCGGATAACGGTTATAACCGCCCGCACGGTAAGCGCCTTCCGGCTCGCCGGTGGTAACGACCGAACGCCAGTATTTGCCGTTTAGCGCATTCCCGCCAGCACCGCTGGCAAACCCCCGGGCCAGCACGCGATCCATCCATTCCTTTAATAAAGCCGGGCAACTGTAGGTATAAAGAGGATGCTGGAAGACGATCACTTTGTGTTCACGCAGCAGTTGTTGTTCGCGGTGGATATCAATAAAAAAATCAGGATAGTGGGCGTACAAATCATGCACGGTGACATGCTCAAGTTGCTGTGCCTGCTGTAACAAAACGCGGTTGGCGACTGAATCGGGTGATTCCGGGTGGGCGTACAGCAGCAAAACCTTTGGTGGCTGCGACATCAATACCTCCAAAGCGTCGTCAGGGTGCGGTTTTTCCGTTACCATGCTTCGCAAAGACAAAATGGGACGCGATACGTCTTGTTTAAATCATTATCATGACAATTTAACATACTCTCAACACGGCGCTTTATGATTGTTTTCTCCTCCTTACAAATCCGACGCGGCACTAACGTGCTGCTGGACAACGCGTCTGCGACCATCAATCCCGGCCAGAAAGTCGGGCTGGTGGGCAAAAATGGCTGCGGTAAATCCACCCTGATTTCGCTGCTTAAAGGTGAAATGAGCGCCGATGCAGGCAACCTGACGTTTCCGTCCAACTGGGCGCTGGCCTGGGTCAATCAGGAAACACCCGCTCTGGACCAGCCTGCGATAGAGTATGTTATCGACGGTGACCGCGAATTTCGCCAACTGGAAGCGCAATTGCAGCACGCTAACGAGCGTGATGACGGCCACGCCATCGCCACACTGCACGGTAAACTCGACGCCATCAACGCCTGGACCATTCCGGCGCGCGCGGCGAGCCTGCTCAGCGGATTGGGCTTTACTCAGAATCAGTTGCAGCAGCCAGTCAAATCGTTCTCCGGCGGCTGGCGCATGCGTCTCAACCTTGCGCAGGCGCTGATTTGCCGTTCTGATTTACTGCTGCTCGATGAACCGACTAACCACCTGGATCTCGACGCCGTCATCTGGCTGGAGAAATGGCTGAAAAGCTACACTGGCACGCTGGTGCTGATTTCCCATGACCGGGACTTTCTCGATCCGATCATCGATAAAATACTGCATATCGAACAGCAGACGCTGAACGAATACACCGGTAACTACTCGTCTTTCGAACGCCAGCGTGCGACCAAACTGTCGCAACAGCAGGCATTGTTTGAAAGTCAGCAGGAGAAAGTGGCGCATCTGCAAAGTTATATTGACCGTTTCCGTGCGCAGGCGACCAAAGCCAAGCAGGCGCAAAGCCGTATTAAAATGCTGGAACGCATGGAGCTGATAGCCCCGGCGCACGTCGACAATCCTTTTCATTTTAGCTTCCGCTCGCCGGAAAGTTTGCCCGATCCGCTGTTGCGGATGGAAAAAGTCAGCGCCGGTTATGGCGACACCACGATTCTGGAGTCGATCAAACTGAATCTGGTGCCGGGTTCACGTATCGGCTTACTCGGCCGTAACGGGGCCGGGAAGTCCACGCTGATCAAACTGCTGGCTGGCACCATGCCGCCGCTTCACGGTGACATTGGTCTGGCGAAAGGCGTCAAACTCGGTTACTTCGCGCAGCATCAGCTGGAGTTCCTGCGCGCAGAAGATTCGCCGCTGCAACATCTGGTACGCCTGGCGAACAAAGAAACCGAACAGCAGTTGCGCGATTATCTCGGCGGATTTGGTTTCCACGGCGATAAAGTGACGGATCCTACCGGGCGATTCTCCGGCGGTGAAAAAGCGCGTCTGGTGCTGGCACTGATTGTCTGGCAGCGCCCTAACCTGCTGTTGCTCGATGAACCGACCAACCACCTGGATCTCGATATGCGTCAGGCGCTGACCGAAGCGCTGATCGACTTCGAGGGCGCGATGGTTGTCGTGTCGCATGACCGCCACTTACTGCGCTCCACCACTGACGATTTGTATCTGGTACACGGCGGCAAAGTGGAACAGTTCGACGGCGATCTGGAAGATTATCAGCAATGGCTGGTGGACATTCAGCGTCAGGAAAGCCAGCAGGACGCACCGGCCAAAGACGGCGGCGTTAACAGCGCGCAGTCGCGTAAAGACCAGAAACGTCGCGAAGCCGATTTCCGCAATCAGACCCAGCCGCTGCGTAAGCAAATCACCAAACTTGAAGCGCAGATGGAAAAACTAAGTACAGAACTGGCGACCATTGAAGAGCGTCTGGCTGATTCCGCGATTTACGACAACAGCCGTAAAGCCGATCTCACCGAATGTCTGCAACAGCAGACCAAAGTGAAAGGCGCGCTGGAAGAGACCGAAATGACCTGGCTCGATGCACAGGAACAACTGGAAGACATGTCGAAGGCCTTTGATCTCGACTAGAAGATCGTTCGGTAAGAAATGAGAAAGGCGCCACGACGGCGCCTTTCTTTTGTCTGCAAATCAGTGCCAGATCAGCAACACACAGGCGGCGGTCAGAATCCCCATCGCGATATTGAAGGTGTACCACGCACGCCTGCTGCGCAGCAGGCGGCCAATTACGGTACCGAAGCCAAGCCAGATGATCCCGGACACCAGATTGACCAGGAACATCCCGAGGCTGATACCGGCAATAGAATGGTTATAGGCGGCACCGGCCAGACTGAAGCTCGCGACCGCGCCCAGCCCCATCAGCCACGCTTTCGGGTTGAGGAATTGCAGCAACCAGCCCTGATACAAGCGGATCGGCCTGGGTGGCGGTGCGCCGGTTTCCAGTTTTTCATAGGCAGATGTCGCAATCTTCCACGCCAGCCACAGCAGATACAGGCTACCGGCGATTTTGAGGAACAGATGTAACGCAGGATAAATCGTGATGAGCCCGCCGACCCCAAACGCCACCAGCAGCAAAATACTTTGCATGCCAAGCATAATGCCGACCATCAGCCAGAGTGAGCGGAAGAACCCGAAGTTAGCGCCAGACGTGGTTAACAACATATTGTTCGGGCCAGGGGTGATAGCGGCGACCCATAAAAATCCAAGCATCGAGAAAAATAAACCAGGTTCCATTTAATTTGGGTTCTCCGACCCGAAAGATGTGCGATAGCATTGAAGCTAACAGCGTGATATTGATCGCACAAGAGTCTCTTAAGAGAAATTTATTCATCTTATGTTTGAATCCTTTCGCCCCCTGCGCGGAGCCAGTAATCCTCACATCCAGACGCTGTTACCGCGGCTCGTTCGGCGGCACGCAAAACTCAAACCTCACTGGCAAAGGCTGGATACGCCGGACGGGGATTTTCTGGATTTAGCCTGGACTGAAGACCCGGAACAGGCGCGACATAAACCGCGCATGATCCTGTTTCACGGACTGGAAGGCAGTTTCTTCAGCCCTTATGCCCACGGTCTATTGCAGGCCTGGAAAGACAAAGGCTGGCTCGGCGTCGTCATGCATTTTCGCGGATGCAGCGGTGAACCCAATAAACTGCTGCGTATTTACCATTCCGGTGAAACCGAAGACGCCCGTTTTTTCATTCGCTGGCTCAATGAAACTTATGGCGAAGTCCCGACCGGCGCGGTGGGCGTGTCGCTCGGCGGCAATATGCTGGCCTGTTATCTCGGGCAGGAAGGGGAAACGTGTACGCTGAGCGCCGCCGTGGTGGTCTCCGCGCCGCTGATGCTGGAACCTTGCGCTTACCGGCTGGAACAAGGTTCATCACGGATTTATCAGCGCTATCTGCTCGATCAGCTCAAAGGCAATGCCTCGCGCAAACTGGCGAAATATCCGGGCACATTGCCCGTCACGCTGGAGCAGCTAAAAGCCATGCGTTACCTTCGTGAATTCGACGACGCCATCACCTCAAAAGCACACGGATTTACCGACGCGCTGGATTATTACCGCCGGTGCAGCGGCCTGCCGTTACTGGCGCAGATCAGAACGCCGTTGCTGATTATCCACGCCAAAGACGACCCGTTTATGACGCCGGAGGTCATCCCGAAAGCAGAAGATTTACCGGATTGCGTGGAATATCAGTTAACAGAACATGGCGGACATGTCGGGTTTGTTTCCGGCAGCTTACGTCATCCGCAGATGTGGCTGGAGCAACGCATTCCGGCCTGGATCGCCCCGTATTTAGAAAATAAGACTAAGGAAACAACAGAGTGATTATTCCCTGGCAGGAACTGGACGCTGAACTGCTCACCAGCGTGGTGGAATCCTTCGTATTGCGCGAAGGCACCGATTACGGCGAGCAGGAACGATCGCTGGAACAAAAAGTCGATGACGTGAAACGTCAGCTGAAAAGTGGCGAGGTTGTGCTGGTCTGGTCAGAACTGCATGAAACGCTGAACATTATGCCGCGTGGTCAGTTCCGCGCCGGGCAGGAAGAAACCCCGCAGGACTGGTAACTCACGGCTCCGTCGATGCGGAGCCGTTTTCTTACGCCGTTGCCGAAATACAGGTTCCGGCGTCTCCCGCCAGCACCGCCTCGATCTGATCCAGCGCGCCGATATAGGCCGGATAGCCGCTGTAATTCACAAACGCGCTGACCGCCGCGACTTTGGGGCCCATCGAACCGTCGTTTTGCGCAAAAGGCGCGAGCTGCGCGGGCGTCGCACGACGGATCGCCCGTTGCTGCGGCGTGCCCCAGTGTTCATACACCGCATCGGCATCGGTCAGGATCACCAGCTTTTGCGCCTTCAGTTGACGCGCCAGCAGCGCTGCCGACAAATCCTTGTCGATTACCGCCTGCGCGCCGTTGCCATCTTCAAACACCGGAATACCGCCACCGCCATTACAAATCACCACGTGCCCGCGCGCCAGCAATTGCTGAATAGCGTCGATATCCACAATCCGCTTAGGCACGGGTGACGCCACCACGCGGCGCAAATAAGCCCCGTCGGCTTTCATTTTCCAGCCATGCAGATTTTCCAGTTCCTGCTGAGATCCCGGCGGGTACACCGGCCCGATAAATTTTTCGGGAGAGGCAAACGCCGGATCGCGGCTGTCGACTTCAATGCGCGTCAGCACGGTGGACACCTCTGGCATGCCCGTCTGCTGCCCGAGCATTTGCGCCAGCATAAACCCGATCATGCCCTGTGTTTCTGCGACCAGAATATCCAGCGGATAGGCGGGCACCTCCGTATACGCCTGATTTTGTAATGACAACAATCCGACCTGGGGTCCGTTGCCGTGAACAATCGCCAGACGGTAGCGCGTCGCCAGCCGCGCCAGCGCACCGGCCACCGTCGCAATATTGCGATACTGATTTTCAGCCGACAGGCATTCGCCACGTTGTAAAAGCGCATTACCGCCCAGTGCGACCACTAAAGTTTCCATGTTTCCTCCTTAAAGAAAGTGTTCCCTGAAAAGCGTCAATGCCAGCCAGACGCCAAGCAGCGTATCGGCACCCGACGTGTGCCCCAGCGCCAGAACCTGCTCTGCGCGCCGGGCACGAATCAGATGCAGCAATGGGGTGGAAAATTGTCTTCTCACCGCATGATGCAGATAGGCGCAACTGACCGATGACGTGAGCGTGCGCAGGTCCGGTGTATGATCAAAAAAGTCACCGACCGGCAACCCGTGCGCCGCACACACCAGCAACATGCCGGTCAGCGTGTCGTCGTGGCTCGGTGTCAGCCCCGCGCCTTTGCCCACTACGTTCTGCCAGTCAACGCGATGCCCCTGCAACTGCCGCAATAACTGATGCTGAATATGCGCCAGTTCTCCGCCGGGCGGTTCAAGGACAACCTGACGAAGCTCACCGAACAGCCCCGTAAGCTGCGGGCATCCGGTCAGAAAACCGTGCACATAGTCGTAAAGCTGCCGCGAGCCTTGTGTTACGTGCAAATCCAGTCTGCGCGCGGGCGGGTTTTCAGCACCCGCCCGCATCACATCGCCCAACGTCAGACGACTGAGTAGCCCTTCAAAATCCCGCGCCCGCAACAGCCATCCCATCGGGCTCAACCCTTTGCCGTATCGATGCAGCGTCAGCCATTCGCCCCGCTCATTGATCAGGTTGATGGCGCGGGAAAACAAACCAACGACCAGCCAGTCACCGGGACATACCGGTGCGTGAGCGCTGACCGCCAGCGGTGCGGGAATATTCATACCTGAGGATGCACCCCGAGATGTTCCGCCAGAGCCTCCAGCGCCTGTTCGAAGCAGGCCAGCGGCGCACGTACCGTGCCTGCACCAATCTGACCAATCCCCGGTTCGCGGTGAGCAATGCCGGTGTTAATCAGCGGCGTGATGCCGGTTTCCACCACACGCCGCACATCCAGCCCGAGGCAGGCGCCCTGAAAATCCCAGCCGGGAATTTGCAGCATCATGTTGCGTTCGAGGAAGATTTCCGCCATTTCCTCAGACACGGTGATGGCGGCGTCCATCCCGCCTGCGCCGACAAAACGGGTCACGCCCGGCGCGGCAATCATCGCTGCGCCGCCGACGCCAAAGGTTTCCGTGATGGCGCTGTCGCCCATGTCCGGGTTGGCGTCTTGCTGGCTGTAGCCGCTGAAGAACAACCCCTGCGGCATATTCACCGGTGCGGTAAACCAGCGATCGCCGAGGCCGCTGACGCGGATACCAAACTCTTTGCCGTTGCGGGTCATGGCGGTGACGATACTGCCTTTGCCGATGGCCGCACCGGCATCCATTGCCGCCTTGCAGTAAGCCATCGCCAGATTGAGGAAGAACTGATCGGTCGTACTCAGAAAATGCAAAACGTCAGTCAGCGTGGTTTTATCCAGATTGCCTGCCGCCAGTTGCGGTGCCAGCGAACGCATCAGTAACGCCGAAGTGGCGATATTGCGCTGATGGAATTCATCGCCCATCGTAATGCCCTGCGCCATCATCGCCGTTAAATCGATACCGCGCTCGAGACGATGCAACGCGCCACTCAGTGCCGGTGCCAGCACGTCGCGCATCCAGCGCAAACGCATCTGAACATCCGGTCCATAGGCACCGAAACGCATCACCTTGCCGATACCTTCGTTCATGTTGCAGAAAGCACGGTTGCCGTCAGTGAGATTGCCGATCACCAGCACCGGCATGTTCGCCGACGTGATACCGCCCATCGGCCCGACCGCACTGACGTGATGACAAGGCACAAACCGGATTTCGCCACTATTCAGCAATTGCAACGCACGTTGTTCATCCTGCGCCCAGCCTTCAAACAGACAGGCGCCGATGCAGGCACCGCGCACCGGGCCGGTCATGTCTTCCCAGCAGACAGGCGGGCCTGCATGCAGCAGGGTTTTTCCCTGATTCAGCACCGGGATCACCTGACGGGCGGGCTGAACATCAAGCCAGTGCGGGCGCGCCTGACGAATGCGTTCGATAACGGCGGTATTGGCCTGTTCGAGGGTATTTTTCATAAGATGTCTCGTTATCCGAAGAGGGGAAGCGGCTCAGCCCAGTTGTTTTAACAAGCTGGCCAGCCGGAGATTGCCACCCGCAACGGGCGACCATGGGTAGTGCACGACCGGCACCGAAGCCGATTGCAAATCCAGCGCAAAACTGCGCAGTCCGGCGTTGATCACCGCGACCTGCGACAACAGCGGGCAAGTTGATGCCGTAGGTGTCACGGCAGTTTGGGTACATAAGGTGTGTGCCAGCAGCGTGGCTTCCGGCAGGGTTTGCACCACTAAAATGCCCGCCTCGCGCAATAGAGCGATTTGCTGCGAACGGCACTGCGGATCCTGCTCACTGCCCGTCACCATGGCGATCACCACCAGCGGCGCATGTCGGGCGCGCTGCGTCATCAGTTGCCTGACAGCCGTTGCCACCGAACCGGCCGGATCGCGCTGCGCGCCATAACCAATGACCACATCCAGCAGCAGCACGCCGGTTTCAGATTTACCGGCCAGCCCGAGAATCAGCTGTTCCCGCGAGGTCGGGTCAATCATCGGATGCGGTTTGCCAACGGTGTAGAAATCGTCGCCCAAATCAATGATGCGGTGTCCGTTGTGGTCAAGCATGGTGCCGTGCTCATGGACATGATCGGCTTCCACGTCCAGCAGAGCGGCCAGCACCATTGCGGCCTCGGCGGCCAGCGTGCCACCGGTAAACAATCCGGCGATTTTTTTACCCGTGACATCAGGCTGCGATGCGGCAACCTGAACCACCCGCGCCAGCAGGCAGGCGATGCGTGCCGCTTCATCGAGGGTCGATGCCAGCCAGACATTACCGTCACGTGCCTGGCTGACCGGCGCACCGAGAAACAGCGCCACCACTGGCTTACGAATAGCTTTCATCGCTGCCATCACTTTCAGGCGAACGGCATCTGCCGGGGGTTTGGAGACAAAGGCCAGCACCTGACTTTGCGGATCCTCCGCCAGCATCTTCAGCGACGTCAGCGCACTGATGCCGCCGACCTGCGCGGAAAGATCGCGTCCTCCGAGGCCGATAGCCTGCGAAATGCCCTGTCCGTTCAGCGCAATTTGCGACGTCAGTTCCTGAATGCCGGTACCGGATGCGCCGGTCACGCCAATCACGCCTTGCGGCAACACATTGGCAAACGCCAGCGGTGCACCGGCAATAATGGCGGTGCCGCAATCCGGCCCCATCACCAGCAGCCCTTTCTCACAGGCTTTTTGTTTAAGCGCGATTTCGTCTTCCAGCGTGACGTTATCAGAGAAAATCATCACGTTGCGGCCACTGTCGAGCGCCTGATGCGCCAGCCCGGCGGCATACTCGCCCGCAATGGAAATCAGCATCAGATTAGCGTCAGGAAGGCGTTGTTCCGCGCTGGAAAAACGGCGCGCTACCGGCAGAGATCGCCCGCCGCGTTGCCCGGCTGACATGGCTTTTAAGGCGTCTTCAAGCTGTGCGGTAATCGCAGCAATAATGCCTGCTTCGCGACTTTCGCTACGCACCGCCACGCAGATATCATTCGGCGTCGCCTGTTCAAAACAGGCATGCCAGAAACCGGTGGCTTCTAATAACGCTTTATTGGCGGGTGTCCCCATCATCACCGATACATCGTCAACGTCCGGTGATTCACTGAGCTGGCGGGAAATAATCATCAGGCTGACGGAATCCTGAAAACTTCCTTTTTTAATACAGGCGTGGATCATCTGCTTCCCTTATATTTTCAGACGGTGAGACGCAGGCTACGCAGAAATAAAACCTCGCAAGGTGAACTGGCTCACACTTGATTTATTGTCAGGTTTAATTAAATAACCACGCTGATTTACATGTGAAAAAATTAAATAATGAATAACGATTAAATAAAAAATTAATAAGAAAAAATGCGCATTAGCAAATTGATTTTCGCTATCCCTGATTAGTTATTCAGATCACATTCTCACGCGGGATATCCCGTATTTTCTTCGCTATTCAACGCCTCATTCGCTGCAAATAAGGAACGCCAGATGAAGGTCAGTCGCGAAGAATTACACCAGCTTATTGCCCGCAAACTCACCACCGCCGGTTTAACGCCGGAACATGCCGCCGTGGTGGCCGACGTGCTCTCTTATGCTGATGCCAGAGGCATCCATTCTCACGGCGCGGTGCGGGTTGAATATTATGCCGAACGTATTGCCAGAGGCGGCACCAACACCTCTCCGGCGTTGCAGTGGGAAGAAACCGGGCCATGCAGCGGCATTCTGCATGCCGATAACGGCCCCGGACACGTCGCAGCAAACCTGGCGATGGAACATGCCATCGACATGGCAAAAACCAAAGGCGTCGCCGTGGTGGGAATCCGACAGATGGGGCATTGCGGCGCGCTGTCTTATTTCGTTCACCGCGCGGCCAAAGCCGGTTTGATCGCGGTTTCCGTTTGCCAGTCTGACCCGATGGTGGTGCCGTTTGGTTCCGCCGACATCTATTACGGCACCAACCCGATTGCCTTTGCCGCACCCGGCGAAGGGGAGCAAATCATCACCTTTGACATGGCGACCACCGTGCAGGCGTGGGGGAAAATCCTTGATGCCCGGGCGCGCAATGAAAAAATCCCTGACACCTGGGCGGTAGATGGCGCAGGCAATCCCACCACCGATCCTTATGCCGTCGAAGCGCTTCTGCCGATGTCCGGCCCGAAAGGCTACGGCCTGATGATGATGGTTGATGTGTTGTCCGGTATTTTGCTCGGCCTGCCGTTCGGGCGCTCCGTCAGCTCGATGTATGAAGACCTCACCGCCGGTCGTGACCTCGGCCAGTTGCACATTGTGATTAATCCGGCGTTCTTTACCTCTTCTCAGATATTCAGAAAAAATATCAGCCAGATGCTGGCCGAATTAGTGGCACTTCGCCCGGCGCCGGGTTTTGAAAAAGTGCTGTATCCGGGCCAGAACCTGGATATTTATGAAGAGCATACGAAAGCCAATGGAATAGAACTGATAGATGATATTTATCGTTATTTAATTTCCGATGAGCTTTATACCCACACTTATCAAACACAATCTCCTTTCGCACATTAATTATTTATTTAAAGGTGAATATGCTATGTCGCCCTTTTATCAGCACGTAGAAAGTCAGCTCGACTGGTTATCGGTATTTGGCGCAGATCCGGCTGGCGGTATTTCCCGCCTGCTTTATTCCCCCGAATGGCTGGAAACGCAAAATCAGTTAAAACAGCGGATGACGCAGAATGGGTTTGCCACCCGTTTCGACGCCGTCGGCAATTTATATGGCCGCATCGAAGGCAGTGACCGCAAAGACGAGGTCATTCTCTCCGGCTCGCATATCGATACGGTGGTCAGCGGTGGCCATCTCGACGGACAGTTCGGTGTGCTCGCCGCCTTTATCGCCATGCGCTATCTGAAAGACACCTTTGGCACGCCGCGCCGCACGCTGGAAGTGGTGTCGCTGGCCGAAGAAGAAGGCAGCCGTTTTCCCTATGTTTTCTGGGGCAGTAAAAACATTGTCGGACAGGCCGATCCTGCCGATGTGCGCAACATCACCGATGCGCAGGGCGTGAAATTTACCGATGCGATGCAGCAATGCGGTTTCACGCTGCCTGGTTCTCCGTTGCCCGCCCGCCGCGACATCAAAGCCTTTGTCGAACTGCATATCGAGCAGGGCAGCGTGCTCGAACGCAATCAGCAGCAACTTGGCGTGGTGCATGCGATTGTCGGTCAGCGCCGCTATACCGTGACCCTGACCGGCACCGCCAATCACGCGGGCACTACGCCGATGAGTTACCGCAAAGATACCCTTCAGGCATTCAGTCAGATTTGCGTGACGGCCACCGAAAGCGCCGAAGCACACGGCGACCCGCTGGTGCTGACCTTCGGCAAAGTGGTGCCGGTGCCGGGTACCGTTAATGTCGTGCCGGGTAAAACCGTGTTCAGCATTGATTGCCGCCACACCGATCAGCAGGCGCTGCTGGCGTTTACCACAGAACTGGAAGCCACCATGCGGCGGATTTGTCAGGAACGCGGCATCGGCATCGACATTGATTTATGGATGGATGAAGCGCCGGTGCCCATGGACAAACAACTGGTGGCGCAACTCGACGCCCTGTGCCGTGAACAAAACAGCCGTTACCGCGTGATGCACAGCGGCGCCGGGCACGACGCGCAGATTTTCGCCGCCTGCGTACCGACCTGCCTGCTGTTCGTTCCCAGCATTGCGGGTATCAGCCACAACCCGGCAGAAAACACCGCTGTTGCCGATCTGGCCGCGGGCGTGGAAATGCTGGCGAAAATGCTGCATCAACTGGCTTATTAATCTGTCTTAAAGGGAGTTTACAATGGGTTATATCAACCAAAACACAGGCTATATCAATGATTTACTTTCTAACCGTTCCATCATCAAACGCGGGAACTATGCGCTGATTGAACCCGACGGTCTGGTCAAAAATACCCTGCCCGGTTTTGAGCGCTGTGAAATCACCATTCTGGCGACGCCGAAACTGGGCGCGACCTTTGTGGATTATCTGGTCAACATGCTGGAAGGGGGGAAAAACCTGGCGGGCTTCGGCGGCGACGCGCATATCGAAACCTTCGTCTACGTGATCGACGGTAACATCACTGCGAATGCCGAAGGTCAGGATTACCGGCTGGAAAGCGGCGGATATCTTTACTGCCCGCCGGGCGTGAGCATGACGCTGGTGAATGCCAACGGCGGCCAGAACAGCCGCTTATTCCTCTATAAAAAACGCTATACGCCAGTCAGTGGTTTCCAGCCGCATGTGGTGAGCAACAACGTGCATCAGCTGGAAAAAATCCACTACGAAGGCATGTCAGATGTGATTGTGCAGGATTTACTCCCTGCGGTTCTGGGGTTCGATATGAACATTCATATTCTGACGTTTGCGCCAGGTGCCTGCCACGGCTATGTGGAGACGCACGTGCAGGAGCATGGTGCGCTGATCCTCAGCGGTGAAGGCATGTATAACCTGGATAACCACTGGATCCCGGTGAAGAAAAACGACTATATCTTTATGGGTGCGTACTGCCCGCAGGCCTGTTATGCCGTGGGGCGCGATGAGCCGCTGAGCTATATCTATTCGAAAGACTGTAACCGCGACGTCGAACTTTAACGGTTCGTGAATGTAATAAGAAAACCGCCATCGCTGGCGGTTTTTGTGTTTTGAGAAACCGATAACGTCAGGATGAGGCCTTCATGCCCAGCCGGTAAACACGGGCAAGATTTTGCGCAGCGTAGCGCAGGTTTTCCTCCCCCTGCTCCAGCACCGTTTCCAGTGGCGCGAGGCGTGGGAGAATACTGAATACGGCTTCCAGCCCGTGCTGATGCACGACTTCCACTCCTTCGCCCAGAATGCCCGCCAGCCCGATCACCGGCACATGGTAGCGTTGTGCCAGCCGCGCCACACCGACCGGTGCTTTGCCGTTAATGGTCTGCTGATCCAGCCGCCCTTCGCCGGTGATCACCAGCGTAGCACCTTGCATCGCCTCTTCCAGCCCGATGGCATCCATAATAATGTCGATACCGGAACGCATGTTGCCACGCAGGAACAACCGAGCCGCCACACCCATTCCGCCCGCTGCGCCACCGCCTGGCCACTCAAGCACGTTAACCCCGAGATGGCGGAAAATAACCGCCGCCAGATGGGCCAGCGCCGCGTCCAGAACCTGAACATCTTGCACCGATGCGCCTTTTTGCGGGCCGAATACTGCCGCCGCACCGCACGGGCCGGTCAGCGGATTTTCCACATCGCACGCCACTTCAATCCGGCACTGCGCTAAACGCGGATCCAGTGCGCTCAGATCAATAGCCGCCAGTTGCGCCAGCGCGGCGCCGCCCCACGGCAGATCAATGCCCTGCGCATCGGTAAAACGACCGCCGAGCGCCTGTACCATGCCAATGCCGCCATCAACGGTCGCGCTGCCACCAATGCCTAAAATGATGTGGCGGATACCGCCGTCCAGTGCATGACGGATTAACTCACCGGTGCCGAAACTGGTGGCCGTGAGCGGATCACGCTGTCCGGCAGGCACCAGCATCAGACCGCTGGCGGCGGCCATTTCAATCACCGCACAATCACCTTTGCCGTTCACGCCGTAAAAACCACGCACGCGATGTCCCTGCGGGTTTGTCACCTCAATATCAATGCGATGCCCGCCGGTCGCGGCAATCAGCGCATCCACCGTGCCTTCGCCGCCGTCAGCAACCGGCAGACGGACAGCCTCGAGTTCCGGGAACACAGCGCGAAACCCGTCTTCAATCGCCATCGCCGCACATTCCGCACTTAAACTTTCCTTGAATGAATCGGGCGCAATAATAATTTTCATCTTCAATCCTTCGGTAATGGGGACTCAGTGAACCCGGTCCCAGGGCAATAAATTTTCCAGCACAATCGCCAGCATCACGCCAGTCAGCAAACCATTACTCAGCAGCGGACGCAGCCACAGCGGCACCTGCTGCACATATCCGGCAGGCAGCCCCATCAGGAAAATCCCGGCAAACAGCGGGATCGCCAGACGGTAAACATTGCGGCTGCTGAGCCTGATGTGGGGCAGAAATGACAGCGACGAACTGAGCAGAGGCAGATAAGACACCAGCAACACGGCGCTGCTGATGCTCAACGGGATACGGGCGAAAAACGCCGTCAGCGGCGTAAACAGACCAATGGCAACCACCACCAGCGCGCCGAGAATAAACGGTGCTTTGCGGTTGTCATTGGTTTGCGTCAGCAGGCCAATCGATGAGACAAACGGCGAAAAAGGCACGATGCCCAGAACAGCCGATCCCAGGGTAAACAGGCCGGAAACCACAAAACTGCGGCGATATTGCGGGGTCTGCTGCGGGTAAAAAATCTGGGTGCCGCGCAGCGCGCCAAAAGTATTCGAAATATTCAGCAGCCCGGTCATCGTGGCGGTCAGGATAATGCCACCGCGTAATTCCTGCGGCGCGCCCAGCGGAAACCACTGCCAGTCTGTGCCGGTGCCCGGGCTGACGGCCTGCGGGAAAATGATCCGATATGCCGCCCAACCGAGCAACGTACCAGCCAGCAGGCCATATTTATTCCACGGTGACGGCAGCCAGACCACAATACCGACCACCAGCGCCGCCACGGCGAGCGCCAGCAGGAACGCCGGAAAATCAATAGCCACCGGCCCCTGCGGCACGCCAAAAGGGAGCCCCAGCATGCCTTTAATAAACAGCGACAGCAGTTGGGCACCGAGTAAAAACATAAACACCATCATCACCGCCGGACGAAACAACACGGCGATACGATGACCAAGCCCGCTCAGGCCAATCAGCACGGTGATCACACCGGAAAGTGCGATACCCACAGCCAGACTGCCGCCGATCACCGGCAGCGGCGTCCCTTGCGCGGCTTCCGCCAGCGTCACGGTGAGGATCACGCCCCACCACAATCCGGTCGGCCCTTCCATAATGGCACGGCCGTGGCCGAGCGCCGCCTGCGCCACGCACGCCAGCCCGGTGGCGATAAAAGAGTATTGCATCAGGCACAGCGTGGCCGCATCGGAAAGCTGAAACGCAAACTGTAATGTCGGCGGGATAACCACCGTGTTGCAGAAAATGAAGAAGAACCACTGGATACCCGGCAGGATTTGCGCTCTGGGAAATAACATCATGACAATCTGGCTGACCTCAAAAAGAAAAAGCCCGCCGTTTACACAGCGGGCAGATGCAGAGATTACTGCTGGTGTTTCAGTACGAATTTACCAATGCACTTATCCTGGAAACCGTCTTTGATGTCATAGATGGTTTCGCCGCGCAGAATAGTTTTCACGACCTGCGCATTGATGGTGCGGCCAACATACGGACTGACTTTATGGCGATATTCCAGATCTGACGCTTTCAGCACATAGCTGCTGTTCGGTTTGATGAACACGAAATCGGCATCTTTGCCGATGGAGATACGGCCTTTATGCTTCAGCCCGAAGATATCCGCCGCGTTGGAAGACATCAGCTTTGAGAACATCGGCAACGACATACCGCGTTTCTGCACGGCTTCGTCGAACATCACATCGACGCAGTTTTGCAGTCCGGCGATACCGCCCCACGCCTGCATGACGTTGCCGGCTTTCATATCCGGCGGGCACGGTGAATGGTCGGAGACCAGGCAGTCAAAGTCACCTTTCAGCAGGTGTTCCCACATGCCGTCCTGATTTTTCTTGTCGCGGATAGGTGGCGAACATTTTGCCAGCGTGCCGATCTCTTCAAACTGTGCGGTATCCAGTACGAAGTAATGCGGGCACGATTCACAGGTCACGCGCTGGCCTTCGTGACGTGCGCGCAGCACTTCCGCCAGACCTTCCGGGCTGGAGATATGGCAGACGTGCAAACGGCAGTCCGCTACTTTCGCCAGATACAACACGCGGCGAATGGCTTCCACTTCAGTGAAGACCGGGCGTGAGGCAACATAATCATGTGCCGTCACCCGTCCGGCGTCTTTGGCTTCGCGGCCCAGTTCGTCGCAGATCAGCGCGTTTTCCGCATGAACCGCCACTAGCTGATCGCGTTTTGCCAGAATTTGCAGGCCTTTGAAATATTCCCAGTCATTCACGTCACGGAAATCGTTACTGACGCTGCGGTCGCCGCAGGTAGCGACGAAACATTTGTAGGCCACCACGCCTTCTTCATCCAGCTCATGCAAACGGTCAAGGTTGTAAGACACCAGCCCGCCAAACTGCGCGGCATCGATGGTCAGCTTGCCTTCGGCAGCATCGAATTTCATGTGCAGGGACGCGCGATCCACCGTGGCCGGTAACTGGTTAAGCGGCATTTCGATCATGGTGGTGATCCCGCCTTTGGCCGCCGCCCGGGTACCGGTGGCGTAGCCTTCCCAGTGACTGCGGCCCGGTTCTGAGATGTGCGTATGGGCATCCACCATTCCCGGCGCAACGATCAACCCTTCCGCGCTGAGTATTTTTTCTGCGCCAGTCAGGTCATCGCCGATGGCGACAATTTTGCCATTCTTCACCGCGATATCCGTAATCACGGCTTCACTTTCCAGAACAACGGTGCCTTTTTTAATGATCAGATCATATGACATGGTTATATTTCCTTATGAAAGTACAGAGATAAGATTTTATTATTGGATTTATTATTCGTTTATTTCATGCCGGTTTACCGGCTCACACATTTTGCGGCTGAAGTGACGGTTCCCTTTTCATAAAAACGGAATACAAAACGAAAGCCACAATGACACCCACAAACCAGGAAACCCGCGATAAAGGTTCCAGTACAGGAATAAACTTTCCGCCCAGTGAAAGGACGACGGCAATTAATGTCACTGCGAATGCCACGGTATTAAATCCGCGATCGTAATAGTGATAATTCCCCGGTGCGGTATACAGCGTATCCAGATCCAGCTCACTGCGTACCACAATAAAATAGTGCGCCATCATCACGCCAATGACCGGCCCTAACATCCCGCCGATAATATCGAGGAACAGATAAATACTTTCCTGATTCTCCATCAGTTTCCACGGGCAAATCACCACGCTTATCAGGCTGGCAATCAGCACACCTTTTTTATAGGTCAGCTTTTTCGGTGCGATAGCGGCAATCTGGAAACCGGCGGGGATAATGTTACCGGTGGCGTTGGTCGAAATGGTGGTCATCAGGATCACTAACACAGCAAACACCGAGGCGAACAGGCTGTCCCATTTCTGTACGATATCCAGCACGTTCCAGGTATCAACGCCGTAGTGAATGCTTGCCCCAGCCAGAATACAGACGCTGGCAACGGCAAACAGCACGTACGCCACGATAAGACCCAGCGTTTGTCCCCACGCCTGCTGTTTAAAGCTGCTGGCATTCTGGGTAAAGTCCGAAGCACTCACCGCCGGCGCCGCCCACACCGCGACCACGGCATTGATCACCACCAGAAACAGGAACAGCGGATTACCCGATTGCTCAGCATTGGCTGGCACATAGTTAAGGATATTTTCCAGCCCGGCCAGCGAGATAGCCCAGACCGCCATGCCGCCGAAAACAACATAAATGCACGGATTAAGGATGGCGGTGAATTTATTCAGCACCCCGCCGCCGCCAAAACCGATCATCACGTTGATTGCCCAGAAAATCATAAAGGCGATCAGCCCCGGCATGGAAATACCCAGCAGATTGAAATCACCGCCGAGGGTCAGGAACTCCGGCCAGATTTTGCCAATCAGGATCAGGAAGGCCAGTGAACCGGCATAGCATTGCAAACCGAACCACATAATCGCCGCGATACAGCCTCTGAGAATGCCGGGAAATAATGCGCCGCGGATACCGTAAGAACCGCGCAGGATCATCGCAAAAGGTACGCCGTATTTCGAACCTGCCGCCCCGTTTAATACCATCACCGCCGCAATAAACAGCGCGCTGATAATAATCGCCATCATCACGCTAAACGTAGACAACCCGAGAATAAGAAATCCGCCGACCGCAATATAATTCGGCACGTTGTGTACCGAACCCATCCACAGCGTAAAATAATTAAATCCTTTCCAGTTTCTTTTTTCTTTTAATTTTGGCAGAAGATCGTTGCTGTATCCTCTTTCACGATAACGTTCTTGCTGAGTGCATTCTGATTCATTCATCCTTAATTCCTCATAATACGTTAGGGACGTGCTTGTGGATTAAAAAAGGCTGACATTGATGCCAGCCTGATTTAATTAACCGATTTTGTGATTCGACATCATTTCCAGCGACTGAATTAATGACGAATGATCTAACTGCGATCCGCCGTTTGCTGCACAGACATTGAATAACTCCTGACAGGTCGCCGTATTAGGCAGGCTGATTGATAAGGCTTTGGCACTTTGCAGCGCCAGGTTGAGATCTTTCTGGTGCAGCGCGACTTTAAAGCCCGGCGCAAAAGTGCGCTTGATCATGCGCTCACCGTGCACTTCCAGAATGCGCGATGAGGCGAATCCGCCCATCAAAGCCTGACGAACACGGGCAGGATCGGCACCGGCGCGGGAAGCAAACAGCAGCGCTTCCGAGACAGCTTCAATATTCAGCGCCACAATGATCTGGTTCGCCACTTTGCAGGTTTGCCCGGCTCCGCAATCGCCCACCAGCGTGATGTTTTTACCCATCAGCTCAAACAGCGGTTTGATATCGTTGAAGACTGATTCCTTACCGCCCACCATGATGGTCAGCGTGCCCTGCTGCGCGCCAATTTCACCGCCGGAAACCGGCGCATCCAGATATTCCCCCCCCAGTTGCTGCACACGCTGCGCAAACGTTTTGGTTTCAATCGGTGAGATGGAACTCATATCGACAATGGTTTTGCCTTTCAGCGGCACGCTGGCGCAGCCATTGTCACCAAACAGCACCGTTGCCACGTCTGGCGTATCCGGCACCATGATAATAATGACGTCGGCGTGAACGGTGACTTCTGCCGGTGTCGCACAGGCTTTGGCACCGGCATCGGTCAGTGAAGCAGGCACGTTGCCGAGTGTGGAGAAATGCAGACTGTGCCCGGCATCCACCAGATGTTGCGCCATCGGTGCGCCCATAATTCCTAAGCCGATAAATCCAATTTTCATGCTAATTCCCTTTCAATGTGACTGAAATTTGGCGTACAGAAATCCCTCACCGCGAGGGTGAATAATGTCTGTTTCTCGCGTTTTATAACGATTAGCGGTAGGCGTTAAGCCAGCCTAATCCTTCTTCCGTGCGCGCCCGTGGCTTATATTCACAACCGACCCAGCCGTCGTAATCCGAGTTTTTAATCAGGTCGAAAATAAAGTCGTAATTAATTTCACCGGTACCCGGTTCATTACGGTTCGGGTTATCCGCCACCTGCAAATGACCGATTTTGTCCGCATGGCGGATCAGGGTATTCGCCAGTTCCCCTTCCATCCGCTGCATATGGTAAATGTCGTACTGGATAAACAGGTTGTCACAGCCGACGCGTTCAATGAGATCCAGCGCCTGTTGCGTACCGGTCAGATAAAATCCCGGCATATCAAAGTGATTGATCGGCTCAATCAGCAGCATCAGCCCCTCTTTCGCCAGCGCCTGTGCGGCATAGCGCAGATTTTCCACCACCAAAGGCGTCACGCTGACGGCATCTGAACCCGCCGGAGTTTTGCCAATCAGACAGTTAATTTTGCGGTTGCCGAGTGCTTTGGCGTAAGCGATGGCCTGCGCCACGCCTTCGCGAAACTCCGCTTCACGCCCCGGCAGGCAGGCAATACCGCGCTCGCCCGCCGCCCAGTCGCCCGCGGGCAGATTGTGCAGCGTATGTTGCAGCTTATTTTGCGCCAGCAACGCCTTCAGGGTGTCAGCCGGATAGCCGTAAGGGAACATAAACTCCACCGCCGTAAAACCGCTGTCAGCCGCCGCTTTAAAGCGCTGAAGGAAATCTACCTCCAGAAACAGCATGGATAAATTCGCAGAGAACTTGAGCATTTTCAGCCTCCTGGCTTATTCATATTTCATGAAGCTGACGTGCGTCGGTGCGTCATCCGCATTATCGGCAACCGGCTCAAACTCATTCACGCTGTCAATTTCGCCGCCCATGGAAATATTGGTGACGCGTTCCAGCATGATTTCCACCACCACCGGCACCTGATGTTTTTTCATCAGACGTTTAGCTTCTGCAAACGCCGGGGCGATATCTTCCGGCTTGAAGACGCGTATCGCTTTACATCCCAACCCTTCCACCACTTTCACGTGATCGACGCCGTAACCTTTCACGTCTTCAGAGTTGATATTTTCGAACGCCAGTTGGACGCAGTAATCCATATCAAAGGCGCGCTGCGACTGGCGGATCAGGCCAAGATAAGCGTTGTTCACCAGGACGTGGATGTAAGGAATGTTGAACTGCGCACCGACCGCCAGCTCTTCGATCATGAACTGGAAATCGTAATCGCCTGAAATCCCGACCACCTGACGTTCCGGCGCAGCAATGCAGACGCCGAGTGCCGCAGGAATGGTCCAGCCCAGCGGGCCCGCCTGGCCGCAGTTGATCCAGTGGCGCGGCTCAAACACGTGCAGCATCTGCGCCGCCGCAATTTGCGACAGGCCGATCGTGGTTACGTAATTCACATTGCGGCCAAAGGCTTTGCTCATTTCTTCATAGACGCGTTGCGGTTTGACCGGCACATCGTTGAAGTGGGTTTTGCGCAGCATGGTGCGTTTGCGTTCTTCACATTCCTGGATCCAGCTTTCGCGACACGGCAATTTGCCGGCTTTTCTCTGCTCTTCTGCTACTTCGATCAGCAGTTTCAGGGCTTCACCGGCGTCAGACACAATGCCTAAATCAGGACAAAGTACGCGGCCGATTTGTGTCGGTTCGATATCAACGTGGATGATTTTGCGGCCTGCGGTGTATTTCTCTACCGAGCCGGTATGACGGTTGGCAAAACGGTTACCGATGCCAAATACCAGATCCGACGCCAGCAGTGAGGCGTTACCGTAGCGGTGCGCGGTCTGCAATCCGACCATGCCAGCCATCAGGCGGTGATCGCCCGGGATCACGCCCCAGCCCATCAGTGTCGGGATCACCGGCACTTGGGTTATTTCAGCAAAGCGCTGCAACAGCGCGGCGGCATCAGCGTTAATCACACCGCCACCGGCCACAATCAGCGGACGCTCACAGGCGTTGAGCATTTCCATCGCTTTGACGGCCTGAGCGACGGTGGCGGCAGGCTTGTAAGCGGGCAGCGATTCATAAGTTTCCGGATCGAATTCGATTTCGGCGGTCTGCACGTCATACGGCAGATCGACCAGTACCGGACCGGGGCGACCGGAGCGCATCAGATGGAACGCCTGTTGCAGAACACGCGGCACCAGCGCAGGTTCCAGCACGGTCACCGCCATTTTGCTCACCGGCCCGGCAATCGCCTGAATATCCACCGCCTGAAAATCCTCTTTATGCAGACGGGCGCGCGGTGCCTGACCGGTAATACACAGGATCGGAATGGAATCCGCCGAGGCGGAATACAGCGCGGTGATCATGTCGGTACCCGCCGGGCCAGACGTCCCCAGGCAAACGCCGATGTTCCCGGCTTTCGCACGGGTATAACCTTCGGCCATATGCGATGCACCTTCCACATGACGGGCTAACACATGACGGATTTTTCCATGCAGGCGCATGGCGTTATAAAACGGGTTAATCGCTGCGCCCGGTACACCAAACGCGGTGGTGATCCCTTCTTTTTCCAACACATACATTGCTGCCTGTGCAGCTGTCATACGAGCCATAGCTAAATCCTCAGGTAATTCCGCTTTGCATAAAATAACGGAAAAAGTTTCCAACTTTAATTTGACTGAAAAAAATCCCGCTCACGACAGAGCGGGGATCGCAGGACGAACCGGTTAGTGGCGCTGACCCAGGGCCAGACTGATGTCACGCGCGGTATCCCGCACCAGTTCGCCTAAATCGGTAAAACGCTCCGTCGTTAAGCGGGAGCTGGGGCCGGAGATCGAAATCGCCGCCACCGCATTGTTATTGCTGTCAAAAATCGCCGAGGCCAGGCAGTTCAGCCCTGTCACATGCTCTTCGCTGTCCTGTGCAAACCCCTGCTGACGCGCGTGTTGCAGATCCTTTTTCAACGCATTCAGATTATCCAGCGTGTGCGTCGTAAAGTTCTTCAACCCCGCCTGCATCATCAGGCTCATCAGCGCCTCGTCATCCAGCGAATACAGCAACGCTTTCCCGGCCCCGGAGGCATGCAGTGGCAGGCGGCTGCCAAGCGGCGCGCACATCCGCACCATCGACTGGCATTCCCGCTGGCCGATCAGTACCGCTTCGAAACCGTTGCGGATCGCCAGATTGGCCGTTTCGCCCGACAACAGCATCAGGCGCTGCATATAAGGCGCGGCGACTGACAATACATCCCGGTTATGGATATAAGACGATCCGACCGTAAACGCCTGTAAGCCGATGTGCCACCAGCTCAGTTGCGCATCCTGATAAACAAAATCGGCCTCTTCCAGCACTTTCAGCAGTCGAAAGGTGGTGGAAAGGGGCAGCGACAAATTCTCTGCAATGTTGCTGACAGAAGAACTGCCGCCGGACTGCGCCAGATAATTCAACACCGCAATGCCGCGTTCTAAGGCCTGAGCGCCCTTTTGCGAACCAGAACCAGGCTGGCTAGGACGCCCCCGTTTTTTTACTTCGGCCATCTCACATTTCTCCAGCATCAGGCGCTGAGCGCCCGCGTTTCGCTTGTTTTCAGATGCTTGTATCTTATGCAAGATGCTTTATAGCGTCACGACTTTAATCCCGCCGCAACGGGTAAAATAAGCTGATAGCCCTGAGGTAACTGACTGATATCACAGTTGTCTGCGCCGCCACGATCGACGGTGAGAAAATTCGTCACCGTCTCAAACGCAAACAGCGGATGGTGCCAGACATTCCGGTGATAATTCACGCCCTGCAGGCCGTTGGTGATAAAGGCTTTCAGCGTGGAGATGTCCGGCGTCTCGCCCCCTGCCGCAACAATCACGATAAAGCGCTCGCCCTGCATCGGCACAAACGCCTGTGAACCGAGCGGGTGTTTTTCGAGTTGCGTCACCACAATGGGCAACGGTGCTGGCTGGGCGCGGTTGATGCTGACCAGCGGGCGATCCTGCCCGAGGATTTCCACGTTGGTCAGATCGTGGTACCGCTCAACCTTGCCGTCGTTGATATGAAAAAAATCGCGACCTGTCGTCTCAATCACATCGCCGTAAGCCGCGAAGGCCGCCTGGGTCAGCGGGTAAACCGGAAGTTCCATGGCATTCATCCCTGCATTTAAAATAAAACCGGTGAGATAAGCCCGCCAGATTGGCGGATTTATCCTCAATGCAATTACTGTAGAAACTTTTTCCAACTTGCTCAATCGAAATATGGAAAAAGATTCCATAAAATTGATGAAGTCCACAATTCTCATCCGGTTAAATCTATAAAATCTTTTTCATTCAATGCATTAACATTACTTCGGGTGACCTATGCTGGATGAGGAGTCGATTAAAACCTTTATGCACGTCGCACAAACAGGCAGCTTTTCCCGCGCGGCAGAGATGCTGCATAAAACGCCCGCGACCATCAGCTATCGAATTAAGATGCTGGAAGACAGTGCCGGGACGTTATTGCTCAACCGCACGACCCGTACGGTGTCGCTGACGCCCGCCGGACAGCATCTGCTTGAACGATGTCGCCAGTGGCTAACCTGGCTGGAGGGTGTACCGGCAGAACTGCAGCAGATTAACGACGGCATTGAGCGCCAGCTGAATGTGGTGGTGAACAATCTGATGTACTGCCCTGAAACTCTGGCGGCGTTATTAAGCTGTCTGACGCAGCGCTACCCGTTCACGCAGTTCACTTTCACACGACAGATTTACATGGGGGTATGGGATACGCTGCTGTACGAAGATTTTCAGCTGGCGATTGGCGTCACCGGCACCGAATCTCTTTCTAACGCCGTGAATCTGCTGCCGCTGGGTGAAGTGGACTGGATTTTTGTTCATGCGCCCTTTCATCCGCTGCAGCACATCACTGGCATGCTGGAAGAAGCGGTGTTGCGTCAGTACATTGCCATCAATGTGGAAGACACCTCGCGCCATCTGAACAAGCGGGTAGCCTGGTTGCTGACCGGGCAACGGCAGATCATCGTGGCAGATGTGGCGACTAAACTGGCCTGTCACCTGAAGGGAATGGGTATCGGTTTTCTGCCGCGCCATCTGTGCCAGCCATATCTCGACAGCGGCGAGCTGATCGCCCGACAAATCCGCTATCCGCGCGCCCCTTCCCCGCTCAGTCTGGCGTGGAAAAAGGAGTACACAGGCAAGGCGCTGCATGACATTGTTTCCCTGTTCCACCAGAAAGACCCGCTGATCCAACCGTTGCTGGCGGGTTTAGAATAGTGATGCCCTCTTTGGCTTCGCGAATAAATATGGTAACAATAGGCTTAATTATGCGCAGCCTTGACGCCAGATCTTCGACCACAGAAAAGACCGCGTCTCGCCTGCCTGCATCACCTTTATGGAGAACAGCGCATTATGTCAGCCAAACATCCTGTTATTGCCGTGACCGGTTCGAGCGGTGCAGGCACCACGACCACCAGCGTGGCATTTCGTAAAATATTTCAGCAGCTTGGTTTGCGTGCGGCGGAACTGGAAGGCGACAGTTTTCATCATTTCACCCGTCCTGAAATGGATGCGGCAATACGCAAGGCGCGCGATCTGGGACGTCATATCAGCTACTTCGGGCCGGAAGCCAATGACTTTGGTTTGCTGGAAAAAAGCTTTATCGAATACGGTAAAACCGGCACTGGCCGTTCACGTAAGTATCTGCATACTTATGACGAAGCCGTTCCCTACAATCAGGTGCCGGGTACCTTTACGCCGTGGCAGGCGTTGCCGGAACCGACGGATATTTTGTTTTACGAAGGGTTACACGGTGGTGTGGTGGCGGACAAAATTGACGTTGCCGCGCAGGTCGACCTGCTGGTCGGCGTAGTGCCTATCGTCAACCTCGAATGGATCCAGAAACTGGTGCGCGATACCGGCGAGCGCGGGCATTCCCGTGAAGCGGTGATGGATTCCGTCGTGCGTTCGATGGATGACTATATCAATTACATTACCCCGCAGTTTTCCCGCACGCACATCAATTTCCAGCGGGTACCCACCATCGATACCTCGAACCCGTTTGCCGCCAAAGCCATTCCGTCACTGGATGAAAGCTTTGTGGTGATTCATTTTCAGGGACTGGATGACATCGATTTCCCGTATCTGCTGGCCATGCTGCAAGGGTCGTTTATCTCGCACATCAAAACACTGGTGGTGCCGGGCGGCAAAATGGGGCTGGCGATGGAGCTGATCATGGCGCCGCTGGTGCAGCGCCTGATGGAAGGCAAGAAGATCGAGTAAACTTTATTCGGCTGCAATCACTTCAAAGCTGTGGGTGATTGTGGCCGCTTTCCCCAGCATCAGAGACACAGAACAGTATTTTTCGGCAGACAGGCTGACTGCGCGTTCAACAATCTTATCGGTCAGATCCTTACCGGTGACGATAAAATGCAGATTGATGTGAGTGAACAGACGCGGCGCTTCTTCGCGGCGTTGTGAGGTCAGCTTCACTTCACAATCACGCACGTCATTACGACCTTTTTGCAAAATTGACACCACGTCGATTGCACTACACCCCCCTGCGGACATCAGTAACATTTCCATCGGGCTTGGGGCTTTATCACCCGCGTTTCCATCCATTGAAATCTGATGACCCGATGCAGACTCACCTAAAAATGTCAGTCCTTCAACCCATTTGACACGTGCATGCATGAACTATTCTCCCGGTGAATAAACTTGTCGAAATCTGCTCTCAGAGTACCCTTTCACCTAAAATCTGGCAACGTAACCCGATCGCCATCATGCTGAAGCGAGACAACAGAAGACAGCATCTCAAACCTGTGCTACAAACAAAGCCGAAACATACTTTCCAGTAAATTGCGGTGACGGTTTTTGCGGTTTAAGTACAGAACCCACGGTGATGACAGCAATAAACAGGCTGTTGCACTCCGACATCCGCTTGCAGCATTTCTGGAGAGTTATATGCTGAAAGGGCGCTTTGGATTTGAAGTGCCGTACAGGGAACTCTGAGCCCTGTGATTTTGGGCAGCGATAACAACAGAGGATAATAGCAAATGGTTCTCGGCAAGCCACAAACAGACCCGACTCTTGAATGGTTCCTGTCTCACTGTCATATACATAAGTATCCTTCTAAAAGTACGCTGATTCACCAGGGTGAAAAAGCCGAAACGCTTTACTACATCGTGAAAGGGTCAGTTGCTGTCCTGATTAAAGATGAAGAAGGCAAGGAAATGATACTGTCCTACCTTAACCAAGGTGACTTCATCGGTGAGCTGGGACTCTTCGAAGAAGGTCAGGAACGCAGTGCCTGGGTACGTGCTAAAACTGCCTGTGAAGTGGCTGAAATTTCATATAAAAAATTCCGCCAGCTGATTCAGGTTAACCCGGATATTCTGATGCGTCTCTCCGCGCAGATGGCCAACCGTCTGCAAGTGACGTCAGAGAAAGTCGGCAACCTTGCCTTCCTTGACGTTACCGGTCGTATCGCTCAAACCTTGCTCAATCTGGCTAAACAGCCTGATGCAATGACCCATCCGGACGGGATGCAAATCAAGATTACCCGCCAGGAAATTGGCCAAATCGTCGGTTGTTCACGTGAAACAGTCGGACGCATTCTCAAAATGCTGGAAGATCAAAGCCTGATCTCCGCACACGGTAAAACGATTGTCGTTTACGGCACACGTTAATCCCTCAAAAATTGGCGCGGCAAAACACTGTCGCGCCTTTTTTATGGGCTAAGCTTTACCCATGACGCTATGGCGAAGACTGTTTTACCATCCTGAAGTGAACTACGCGCTGCGCCAGACGCTGGTGTTGTGCTTACCTGTTGGCATTTGCTGGCTGTTTGGCAATTTGCAAATGGGCCTGCTGTTTTCCCTCTGCCCGGCCTGTTGTAACATCGCCGGTCTGGATACCCCGCATAAACGCTTTTTCAAACGCCTGCTCGTCGGCGGTTCACTCTTTGCCGTGAGCAGCCTTCTGCTGCAACTGATGCTCGAAAGCTGGCATATACCGCTGCCGCTGATCATGCTGTCGCTGGCGTTACTGCTCGGCGTCACCGGTGAAATCAGCCCGCTGCATGCGCGCCTGCTGCCCGGTGCGCTGGTGGCGACTATCTTCACGCTGAGTATGGTGGGCGTGCGCCCGATGTGGCAGGCCCCGGTGTTGTTCGCCGCTGGCACAGCCTGGTACGGATTGTTTAACTGGGCGTGGTTTCGTATTTCGGAAGAACAGCCGATGCGCGAAACACTCAGCCAGCTCTATCTGCAACTCGCGGATTATTTCGAAGCCAAGTACAGCCTGCTGACGCAACACACCGATCCCGAAACCGCGTTACCCCCACTGCTAGCCCGCCAGCAGCAGGTTATCGACCTGATTGCCCTGCTTTATCAGCAATTACACATGTTGCCCCAGCACGGACATCATCATCACCATAAGCGGCTATTTCAGCGTTTTCAGGTGGCGCTCGATTTGCAGGAGCACATTACAGTGAGCCTGCATCAGCCGGAAGAAGTGCAGAAACTGGTGGAGGAAAGCCATGCCGAAGCGGTTATCCGCCGAAATGCACAGGTGATTTCCACCCGTCTTCGGGTGATTGCCGACGATATTCTTTATCACCGTTTATCCGGGCGCTTTACGATGGCCAATGAGCTGACCGCGCTGGAGAAAATCGCCGCGCGCAATCCGGACAATCCGGTAGGTCAGTTTTGTTATTACCATTTCAGCCGCATTGCGCGCCTGCTGCGTACCCAGCGCCCGCTGTACCGGCGCGACCTGATGAACACCCAGCCGCGTTTGCCCTTCTGGCCCGCGCTGAAAAGCTATCTTTCCTTCAAATCCGTGGCACTGCGTAATGCCGCACGTTTGGGCATTATTCTGGCGATTGGCAGCAGTCTGGGTCTGTTCTTCAATTTGCCCAAACCCTACTGGATCTTGCTGACTATCATGTTGGTCAGCCAGAACGGTTATAACGCCACGCGGGTGAGGATCCAGCACCGTGCACTCGGTACGCTGGCCGGATTGCTGATTGCCTCAGGCTTGCTCAAACTGGAACTGCCGGAAGGCACCACGCTGCTGTGCATGCTGCTGATCACCCTGTTGTCCTATACCGTTCTGCGCAAAAACTACGGACTGGCGATGGTCGGCATGACGGTGACTGCAGTGTATACCCTGCAATTGCTGGCGATGAACGGCGTGCATTTTCTGGTACCACGACTGGTCGATACCCTGATCGGCTGCGCGCTGGCCTTTGGTGGCACTATCTGGTTGTGGCCGCAATGGCAAAGCGGTTTGCTGCGCCAGAATGCACACCAGGCGCTGGAAATCTATCAGGACGCTATCCGCCTGCTGCTCGAGGAAAGCCCCGACACCGCCAAACTGGCGTACACCCGTATGCAGGTCAATCAGGCGCACAATAAGCTGTTCACTTCGCTAAATCAGGCGATGCAGGAGCCGGGTTTTAACTCACATTATCTGGCGGATATGCGTTTGTGGGTGACGCACAGTCAGTTTGTGGTTGAGCATATCAACGCGATGACGATCCTCGCCCGCGAGCATTACATGCTGCCGGAAAAACTGGCGACGGAGTATTTACAGACCTGCGAAATCGCGCTGCAAAGCTGTCAGCAACGACTGCTCTACGACGGGCCGGGCAGCGAGAACAACCTGTTTAATGCGCCGGAACTTCACCCGGATATGCCACTGACCGAAATGGAACGCCATCTGCGGCGCGTAATTTCACATCTCAGCGTGATGCATACCATCTCGTCACTGGCGTGGAAGCAGAGGCCGCATCATGGGATCTGGCTGACGCGGCGGGCGTGAAGGGGGAGACCCCTTTCAAATCCCCTTTTTACTGGCTTGCAGCCAGACTGCTTTTTAAAGCTAATCGGAGAATATTTCGGTTTCTCAAGTACGGATGCCGTGTACTGGCGTTCTTTTAAACGGATTGAGAAAGTTTCGGTTTTTCAATTGCCGTGTTCGCTTAACTCACCGAGCCGAAACCGACCAAAGAGGGCTAAGACGAGCCCTCTTTGGAATCTCCACGTCTTAAACTGCGCGCTTCGCTCGTAGGCTATGTTCCAGCAACCACAGCGACAGGCTGGAAATCTT
>NZ_JYDF01000052.1:0-86232 GCF_003263525.1 Rahnella sp. NRRL B-41462
GCATGCGTGTAAACCAGGGGAGTTCGGCATCAAAGGAAGCATAGATTTTGGCAAACTCAGGCAATACTAAAGTCAGCATCAGCAGAGTGACCACGATAGCGATAACGCTAACAATCAGCGGATACCGCAACGCCTTTTTTACTTTGCTTCTTAATTCAGCCTGTTGTTCCTGCTGAGTCGCCAGTTGCAGGCAGCATTTGTCCAGTTGTCCCGTTAGCTCACCAATAGAAATTATCTGTCTGTAAATATCAGGAAATACATCGGGATAATGATTCAGTGTTACCGACAGCGGTTTTCCTTCGCGAACGCCTTTCGCAACATTTGACAGTACACAATGCCACGCGGGTTTCGGGTGCTCGTTGGCCAGCAACGTCAGGCTATTGACCAGCGGTAGCCCGGCTTGTAGCAGCGTTGCAAGTTGCCTGACGAATGCAACACGTTCCTGATTTTTCCAGAAACGTCGTCCCAATCGCTGCTTCATTCTGATTTTCAGCGGTTGCAATCCAGCAGCAAAAAGCTGCTGGTAAATGCCGTTCTTACCCACCTCAATGCAGTGATCTTGCTGAAGGCTTCCCAGAGTGTCGATAGCCTGCCAGTGATATAACCGCCAGGACTGAGGCGCGCCGCCGTCAGTTTTCATGTATCCGCGCCTTCACCGGTAACACGATAAAGTTCTTCAAGTGAGGTGATCCCTTGTTCGACCAGCGCCATACCGGCTTCCTGCAACGTTTTTTGCCCTTGTTCGCGGGCAATCTTACTCAACTCATTGACACTTGCCTCTGCCACCAGCGCCTGTTGTAAACCGGGTGTTATGTTCAGCGTTTCATAAATACCGGTGCGTCCGTAATAGCCCGAAAAGCATTGATGGCATCCTGCAGGTAGCCACAACTGCATGTGCCCGCTGCTGCCATCAGCGCCTTTTTCGACCAGTGATACATGCGGTTTACGGCAATGCGGGCAGAGTTTTCGTACCAGCCGCTGGGCAATAACCAAACGTAAGCTGGCAGCAATATGAAAACCTTCAATCCCCATCTGTCGCAGGCGGGTCAGTGTTTCGCAAGTGGAATTGGTATGCAGTGTTGAGAGCACCAGATGTCCGGTCTGAGCGGCTTTTACCGCGATTTCGGCCGTTTCTTTATCGCGGATCTCTCCGACCATAATCACATCAGGATCCTGACGTAATAACGCACGCAGGACACTGGCAAAACTGAGGTCTGTTTTGCTGTTAATCTGGGTCTGATTGATGCCACTGACCGGGATCTCAATCGGGTCTTCCACGCTGCAAATATTGCGGGAGATGGCATTAAGATGACGAAGACCACTGTAAAGTGTGACCGTTTTTCCGCTGCCTGTCGGGCCGGTGACCAGAATTAGCCCTTGTGGATGTTTAAGCGCAGCTTTGAAATAGTCCAGATCCCGTGGTGTGAAGCCCAGTTGAGGCATAGAGAGATCTTGCTGAGTCATATGCAGAATGCGCAGCACGATCTTTTCGCCGTGTAAGGTCGGCAGAGAAGATACTCTCATGGAATATCTCTGATTTTGCAGCATGACTGAGAGCTGGCCATCTTGGGGTAACCGTCGCTCAGCGACATTCAACTGCCCCATAATCTTTAGTCGTGCGCACACGCCCGCTGCCATCGAAAATTCAGGTCCGGGGACTTCCTGCAATACTCCGTCAATTCGCATACGAACCCGGAAACTGTGCTCGTACGGCTCAAAGTGTATATCTGAAGCCCTGCGGGTGATGGCCTGCCTGAGTATCTGATTGAGAGAATTAATGACCGGCGCATCACTCTGATTATTCAGTTCATTGTTTTCATCGCTTTGCGCGGATGACCACGATTCGTCTGCGGCCGTTTTTTTCTTTATTTCTGAATTTCCTTGCTCCATGACTTGTTCAAGCCGCGTTTGTGGCCAGCGTTCAAGCTGCACTTTTAAGCCGGTGGTAAAGCGCAATACATTACTCAAGGCATCCGTGTCTGCTTCTGTTTCATGGCATGCAACATGAAGAGTCTGGTTGTCGCGATGCAATACAACGGCTTTGTAGCGCTGACACAGTGCTTCAAGTGACGCTTCGCTTTGCAGGCGATCATTATCGGGCGGAGACTCGGGGCGCAGTGGCATATCACTCATTATGGCGCTCCTGTGGTGTCAAACCGAAAAACGCTTTCGCAAGCTTCAACCATCGAAGTATTACTGGCATTGGTGCAGATTCTGCTCCATGTGATACCGCCCGCCTGATTATCCCGGACCGGTGTCATCACAACGCTGAGACCGTCCAGTGCCTGCTGACCTGTCAGTGAAATTACGCCCGCATTAACCTGAATCTGGCTGACATAACGACTGGTAGCTGCCGCCGGAATTCCCTGACTGCCGGCGCTGCAATTCGTCAGCGCCCCCGTATCGATGACGCACAGTTCGACGCCGGTTTTGTAGGGCACCATAGTTTGCAGCATGTCAGTCATGGCTGCTTTCTGGATATAACTCTGGTAAGCGGGTATGCCGATGGCACTCAGGATCGCAATAATCGCGATCACTACCATCAGTTCAATGAGGGTAAATCCTTGTTGCCGTTTCATGGCGTTCTCCGTTTCGTAAGACTGCGTGGTTGTTTCTCAGGCAGCAAACTAAACGGAGAAAAAGCCTGACTCCAGCGCTATTGCTGGCTTTTCCATGACATCTGCCAGGATAAATATGTATGCCAGCAAGGCAGGAAAAACATATGTGCGATGTCTCGCAACAATAAAGATGAAATGAAAAAGGTGATGGTGTTCAGAAAGGGTGAATGCGAGGGTAGTGCGGCAAGATGAAATAGATCGCAAGAATTCGTGTTGCCCCTCGAAAGGAATTCAGGGGCAACAGCGCAGCGATTAGCTGAAGCGCATGGAAAGATCCATGGCCCTGACATGCTTGGTCAGCGCGCCGACAGAAATATAATCCACGCCGGTTTCCGCGAATTCGCGTAGCGTTTTTTCCGTCACGTTACCGGAGACTTCAAGTAGCGCACGGCCTGCGGTGAGGGCAACGCCTTCACGCATCATCGGCACGGTGAAGTTATCCAGCATGATAATGTCAGCACCCGCATCCAGCGCCTGCTGAAGTTCATCCATGGATTCGACTTCTACCTCGACGGGCACGTCGGCGTGGATCCATAAGGCGCGTTCTACGGCGGCTTTTATCGAGCCACAGGCAATGATGTGGTTTTCTTTAATCAGAAATGCATCGGCAAGACCAAGGCGGTGATTGCTTCCGCCACCGCATAACACGGCATATTTCAGTGCCGTACGCAGGCCCGGCAAGGTTTTCCGGGTATCGAGCAACTGAGTTTTTGTGCCCTCGAGGATTTTCACATAGTGATTCACTTCGGTTGCCACACCGGACAGGGTTTGCACGAAGTTAAGAGCGGTGCGCTCACCGGTCAGCAGCATGCGTGCGGAGCCTGAGAGTTCACATAAGGTCTGGTTTTCAGAAACATGGTCGCCGTCTTTGACATGCCATTTGACGGTGATTTTATCGCCTGCCAGTTGGAGAAAGACTTCGTCCAGCCAGCGCTGTCCGCAGAAAATACCGGCTTCGCGGGTAATGATGGTGGCGTTAGCATTTTTGTCTTGCGGCAACAGTTGAGCAGTTAAGTCATTGTTGGCATTGGCTTCGCCCCCAAGATCCTCACCGAGAGCCTGAGTAACAAGAGAAGGAATATCATTCTGGATACGTTCGAGTAACTGTGCGCGGCGACTTTCACGGCTGTAGCTGCGGGTAGACATACAAATACTCCGAAATGGCGGATAAGAAGGACAAAAAAACATGCTACCCTGTTGCTGTGATAAGTACCACCTGAGCACATCATTGAGGTCTTTGATGCACTTAAAACAAGGCTGGATAACAGAAGCCCGGCAGGTCGTTTCCCCTCATTTTGATCTCCGTCCTGAAGATGAAATTCCCTCATTGCTGGTGATCCATAACATCAGTTTGCCGCCTGGAAAATTCGGCGGTCCTTATATTGATCAATTGTTTACCGGTACGCTGAATCCGCAGGATGATCCTTATTTTGAAGGGATCAGTCACTTACGCGTTGCTGCGCATTGTTTAATTCGTCGTGATGGCGAGATTGTGCAATATGTGCCCTTTAACAAACGCGCCTGGCATGCGGGTGTATCCAGCTGGCGGGGGCGTGAGCGCTGTAATGATTTTTCGATTGGTATTGAGCTGGAAGGGACGGATTTTGAGCCTTTTACTGATGCGCAATATCGCAACCTGGTTGCCGTTACTGAGTTGTTAATGAAGCATTATCCCATTAGTCTTGAAGCGATTACCGGACACAGTGATATTGCTCCCGGGCGTAAGACCGATCCCGGCCCTGAATTCGACTGGGCATTTTATCGCAAGCTGTTAGCGCTGCCGGTAGGGCAGAATGACCTTTCTGACCTGTAATTAACCGGTTTTCGGTTTCGTTTTTACGGGTGTGATGTGTTGAGAGAGAGTGACAATCGATGACGTTATTTACTTTGCTCCTGGTGCTGGCTTGGGAACGCTTGTTCAAACTGGGTGAACACTGGCAGTTGGATCATCGGTTTGAGGTGATTTTCCGCCGTGGCCGGCAGGCTTCTCTGGCTAAAACGCTCGTCATTACGATTGTCTGGATGGTGATCATCTGGGCAGTATTGCGCGCAGTGCAGGGGATCTTCTTCGGGGTGCCAACCCTGATTTTGTGGGTGATTCTATGTCTGCTGTGTATTGGCGCTGGCATCAAACGCAAGCATTACCGCGCTTACCTTAAGTCCGCCCGTCAGGGCGATGCTGATGCCTGTAAGGAAATGGCAGAAGAGCTGGCCTTGATCCACGGGTTGCCGACAGATTGCAGCGAAGAAGCCCGGCTGAGAGAGCTGCAAAATGCGCTGCTTTGGATTAACTACCGTTACTATCTCGGGCCGTTGTTCTGGTTCGTGGTTTGTGGGCCTTACGGACCGATAGCGCTGGGCGGTTATGCCGTATTGCGCGGTTACCAGACCTGGCTGGCGCGCCATATGCCGCCGTTGAAACGTTCGCAGTCCGGCGTGGATGCCCTGTTACATATTCTCGACTGGATCCCTGTTCGTCTGGCCGGCGTGGCTTATGCATTGCTTGGTCATGGCGAGAAAGCCTTACCGGCCTGGTTTGCTTCGCTGGGCGATATTCACTCTTCGCAATATCATGTATTAACGCGGCTGGCGCAGTTCTCTCTGGCGCGCGATCCGCATACCGATCCGGTACAGACACCTCGCGCTGCTGTGAGCCTCGCGCGTAAAGTGACGATGATAATCCTGGTGGTTGTAGCGCTGCTGACGATTTACGGCACCTTGATTTAATTCTCTTTTATCATCCGATATTGCATAAAAAAGCCCGGTACATTTTTAGTGTCCGGGCTTTTTGTTTTTTGTCAGTGCTGTTTTTGTAACGTCAGCGGACGGTTATCGGCGGCGGGTTCTCCGAAATCGGGCATGCCATTCTCGTCCCAGCGGAAGGTTTTAATGCGCGTATGCCGGTTCGGGTCGTACAGCGGATCACCCTCAATTTCAGTGTAGTTTCGGGCATGATATACCAGCACGTCTGCGCCCTGTTCGTTGCGCGTGAAGCTGTTATGTCCCGGCCCGAACTGCCGGTTCTGGGCCTGCGTGGTGAATACCGGACGCTGGGATTTATGCCAGCTCACCGGATCCATCAGATTGCTGTTGATGTCTGCAGTGAGGAGGCCGATACAGTAATTTTCGTCGGTGGCGCTGGCGGAATAGGTGATGAAAATTTTATCACCGTGTTTGATCACCGCCGGTCCCTCATTAACCCAAAAACCGATGATTTCCCAGTCCAGCTCCGGCTTGCTGAGCATGACGGGCGGTGATTTCAGCGTCCACGGGTTTTCCATTTCGGCCAGATACAAATTGGAGTTTCCGCGAATTTCCGGGTCTTTCTGCGCCCACAGATAATAGCTTTTGCCCTGATGCTCAAAGTGCGTGGCATCGAGCGAGAAGCTGTCGATCGGCGTCTGGATCCGGCCTTTCTCCTGCCATTTCCCTGTGAGCGGATCCGCCTCTTCACACACCAGCGCATACATTCTGTGCTGGAATAAGCCGTCAACAATCTCCTGTGAGGGGGCGGCCGCGTAATAGATCACCCATTGTCCGTCGATAAAATGCAACTCCGGTGCCCAGATAAGTGCGCTCATCGGGCCGGTATCAGGTTTATGCCAGACAATGGTGGCTGGCGCGTCGGCAAGCCCTGTCAGCGTTGGCGAGCGGCGGATCTCCAGCCGGTCATATTCAGGCACTGATGCGATAAAGTAATAGTTTCCGTCGCTGTGCAGCCAGATATGCGGATCTGCACGTTGCTCAATCAGCGGGTTGGGATAATTACTCATGTTTCAGCTCCTTGCTGGTCAGTGGGACGCTGAGTGCTTCTGCGTCCTGTGCATTTTTCTCGTCGTGATATTCATTCAGCTCGCGGTAATTACGGCGGCGAATCTCCAGATCTGCCTGAATGGTACGCATGGTTTCGCGATCAACTTTCAGTAAGCGTACAACACCGGCAGTGATGAGGTAGCCCACGCCAGGAATGACGGTGAACAACAACATGATGCCGTTGATGGCATGGTCGCTTTGCTGCGTTGCGCTGGCATTGTAGCCATACGCGGAGAGCAGGAAGCCGACCATCGCGCCCGCGACCGCCAGTCCGCATTTCAGGAAGAACAGGTTACCGGAGAAGCTGATGCCGGTAACACGTTTGCCGGTTTTCCATTCGCCGTAATCGTCAACGTCGGCCATCAGCGACCAGTGCAGCGGGGAAGGGAGCTGGTGCATGATGTTGAGGATGAAGTACGCCACCAGAATAAGCGTGGTGGCGTGCGGGTCGAGGAAATAGAATCCGCAGGAGAAAATGGTCAGGATGATATTGGCCCAGAAGAACACTTTCAGTTTGCAGTATTTATCGGTCAGCGGTTTTGCCAGTGCACTGCCGATCATCATGCCCACCACGCCGAGGCTGATAAACATGCTGGCAAAGGATGTGGATTTTTCCATTACCCAGGTGACGTAATACATAGTGGCTGCCATACGGATAAAGCCCGGGCACACGTTGCAGAACGTCAGCAGCAGGATGCGTACCCACTGGTCGTTTTTCCACACATCTTTCAGGTCAGATTTTAAGGCATGTTTTGACGGTACCGCAGGCTGAATACGTTCTTTTACCGAGCTGAAGCAGAACAGGAACATGAACAGCGCGATGATTGCCATCACCCCCATCGACATCTGATAGCCCTTGGCTTTGTCTGCGCCACCGAAAAAGTCGGCCATCGGCAGTAAGGTGGAAGACAGGATCAGCGTCGCGATCCCTACCATAAAGAAGCGGTAAGACTGGCAGGCAACACGCTCATGCGGATCGGCAGTAATGACGCCGCCCAGCGAGCAGTAGGGAATGTTGATGGCGGTGTAAGTCAGGGACATCAGGAAGTAGGTTACAAACGCATAGATAACTTTGCTGTTGTAACTCCATTCTGGTGTGGTGAACATCAGCACACTGAACAGTACGTATGGCACCGAAACCCATAACAAATACGGGCGGAAACGGCCCCAGCGGGTGGTGGTACGGTCAGCAATCGCGCCCATGATCGGGTCGGTGACGGCATCGATAACACGCACTGATAGCAGCAATACGCCAACCAGTGCCGGGGCTAAACCGAAGATATCTGTGTAAAAATAATTAAGAAACAGCATGATGGCGCCGCCAATCATATTGCAGCCCGCATCCCCCATTCCGTACGCCACTTTCTCTTTGAACGACAGTGCGCCTTCCTTCATGGATGTTCTCTCCGGATTGTGGATAAAAGGATTTTGTTAAAAAACTGTTTGTTAGCCCTGAGTATTGGCCGGGGAAGGGAAGAGGGGTCAGGAGGTAAGAGTCATGAAGATGGACATTTTGGTCATACGGGAGGAAATGTGACGTACCTAACAAAGCGCCCCGGTAAGTCTGCACTTAACCGGGGCGCTTTTTCGTTTCAATTTTAAAACGAATACTTAAGCGTTAACGGATTTCCCGCTTTGCTGATTTTTGACCCAGTAACCGATGGCCAGAACTACCAGCCACACCGGGATCAGCCATACGGAGATCGCCATGCCCGGGGTGATAGCCATGATCACCAGAATTGCCGCCATAAACAGCAGGCAGATATAGTTACCCAGCGGATACAGCAGCGCTTTGAACTTAGGTTCCACGCCTTCACGACGTTTCGCCTGACGGAATTTGATGTGCGCCAGGCTGATCATCGCCCAGTTGATCACCAGTGCAGACACCACCAGAGCCATCAGCAGACCAAACGCTTCACCCGGCATCAGGTAGTTAATCAGAACACACAGCGCTGTGGTGGCAGCAGAAACGAGGATAGAAGCCACCGGCACGCCGCGCTTGTCGACGTTGAGCAATGCTTTAGGCGCGTTGCCTTGCTGAGCCAGACCAAACAACATGCGGCTGTTGCAGTAAACACAGCTGTTATAAACCGACAGCGCTGCCGTCAGGATCACCACGTTCAGAGCATTCGCTACCAGTGCATCACCCAGGTCATGGAAGATCAGCACAAACGGGCTGGTATCCGGCCCGACACGGGTCCATGGCATCAGGGAAAGCAGGACGGCAAGTGAGCCCACATAGAAAATCAGAATACGGTAGATAACCTGATTGGTTGCTTTAGGAATGCTGGTTTCCGGATTATCCGCTTCAGCAGCAGTAATCCCGACCAGTTCCAGGCCACCGAAAGAGAACATGATGATCGCCATCATCATCACCAGCCCGGTCATGCCATGGGGCAGGAAACCGCCTTGCTCCCACAGGTTGCGAACTGTTGCCTGAGGGCCTGCCGTGTCGCTGAACAGCAGCCAGCCACCGAACAGAATCATCGCCACCACGGCAACCACTTTGATGATCGCAAACCAGAACTCCATCTCGCCAAACACTTTAACGTTAGTCAGGTTGATAGCGTTGATCAGCACGAAGAAAACCGCAGCAGAAGCCCATGTCGGGATTTCCGGCCACCAGAATTGAATATATTTACCGACGGCAGTCAGTTCGGCCATCGCGACCAGAACGTACAGCACCCAGTAATTCCAGCCGGAAGCAAAACCCGCAAATCCGCCCCAGTATTTATAGGCAAAATGACTGAATGAACCGGCAACCGGTTCTTCAACCACCATTTCACCCAACTGACGCATAATTAAGAATGCGATAAAACCCGCAATGGCATAACCGAGAATAATCCCCGGCCCTGCGGACTGAATGACGGAAGCACTGCCCAGAAACAGCCCTGTACCGACGGCCCCACCTAATGCAATCAACTGGATATGCCGGTTTTTGAGACCGCGCTTCAGCTCATCGCCTTGTTGTTGATCAACCATTTACCTGTCCTCTGTCATTGGGGCAAAACCCATAACATTCTGTGTGTTAGAGAGAATGTAAGGCGATAATTACACTTTTTGTATCTAATTATTTACGGCTGGATTGTGCCTAAAAATCAGGATCATCTACCGTTCGGGCAAGAATAATGTTATGCGGAAAAGTTTGCACGGGGTTTATGCATCATCTGCATAACAAATAGCCAAATTGACTGTAAATTTGTTCAGGATCCATAAAATGTGATCTGAGGCTGGGTAAAAAAGATAAATGATAAAAATTTGTTAAAATGTGCGGGGTCGACGCATTTACTGGGTAGCCATATGGACACAAGGTGAATACTTTGTTACTTTACGGCCACGTTTTTTAAATTGGTATTACCAATTGACTCCGGCAACTTAACAGAGTCGCTACTCGCAGAGAACCGCACATATATGGCTTACAGCAAAATCCGACAGCCTAAGTTATCCGATGTGATCGAGCAGCAACTTGAGTTTCTGATCCTCGAAGGCACCTTGAGACCCGGGGAAAAGCTTCCGCCAGAGCGCGAACTTGCCAAACAGTTTGATGTATCGCGACCTTCTCTCAGAGAGGCAATCCAAAGCCTGGAAGGGAAGGGGCTACTCCTGCGCCGTCAGGGTGGTGGTACTTTCGTACAAAGTAACCTGTGGCAAAGCGTGAGTGATCCGCTGGCTGAGTTACTGGCCGACCATCCTGAATCACAATTCGATCTCCTTGAAACACGACACGCCCTTGAAGGTATCGCTGCGTATTACGCGGCGCTTCGTGGCACAGAGGAAGATCTGCAGCGCATTCGCGATTGTCACGTGGTCATTCAGACCGCACAGGACAGCGGAGATCTGGACGCAGAAGCCGACGCGGTTATGCAGTATCAGGTCGCTGTAACAGAAGCAGCCCATAATGTGGTGCTGCTGCATCTGGTTCGCTGTATGGGGCCGATGCTCGAGAAGAACGTTCGACAGAACTTTGAATTGCTTTACTCACGTCGGGAAATGCTGGCGACGGTAAGCAACCACCGCGCCAGTATTTTCGAGGCGATTGTTGCACGGGAACCAGAAATAGCGCGTGCCGCATCTCACCGTCACCTGGCGTTCATTGAAGAAGTTTTGCTGGATCTCAGCAGGGAACACACCCGGCGGGATCGGTCTTTACGACGGCTCCAGCAACGAAAAGATGAAAGTTAACCATCAGGGTTAATTTTTAGAGCCTTCATTTGAGGGCTCACGGCAACTACATGACGGGCCTGTCTTCGTGCGTTCTCTTAGCGGCGAAGCGCGTTTTAGAAAGAGCGCAGGAAGACAGGCTCCAGATAAACCAACGTATTAGAGACAGATAAGGAAAAGCACCATGTCAGAACGTGTAAATAATGACGTGGATCCGATCGAAACTCGCGACTGGCTACAAGCGATCGAATCGGTCATCCGTGAAGAAGGTGTTGAGCGTGCACAGTTCCTGATCGATCAGGTTCTCAGTGAAGCGCGCAAGGGCGGCGTAAGCGTCGCTGCTGGCGCAGCCAGCCGTAACTACGTCAATACCATCGCTGTTGAAGACGAACCTGAATACCCGGGTAACCTGGAGCTGGAACGTAACATTCGTACTGCTATCCGCTGGAACGCCATCATGACCGTTCTGCGTGCGTCCAAGAAAGACCTGGAACTCGGCGGCCACATGGCTTCCTTCCAGTCTTCTGCGACCGTGTACGAAGTGTGCTTCAACCACTTCTTCCGTGCGCGCAACGAAAAAGACGGCGGCGATCTGGTGTACTTCCAGGGCCACATCTCTCCGGGCGTGTACGCACGTGCTTTCCTTGAAGGCCGTCTGACTGAAGACCAGATGAACAATTTCCGTCAGGAAGTTCACGGTAAAGGTCTGTCGTCTTATCCGCACCCTAAACTGATGCCTGAGTTCTGGCAGTTCCCGACCGTATCCATGGGTCTGGGCCCGATCGGTGCCATCTATCAGGCTAAATTCCTGAAATATCTGGAACACCGTGGTCTGAAAGACACCTCCGCACAGCGCGTTTACGCATTCCTGGGCGACGGTGAAATGGACGAACCAGAATCCAAAGGGGCGATCACCATCGCGACCCGTGAGAAACTGGATAACCTGTGCTTCATCATCAACTGTAACTTGCAGCGTCTTGATGGCCCTGTCACCGGTAACGGCAAAATCATCAACGAACTCGACGGCATCTTTGCAGGCGCTGGCTGGAACGTGATCAAAGTGATCTGGGGCAACCGCTGGGATGAACTGCTGCGTAAAGACACCAGCGGTAAACTGATCCAGCTGATGAACGAAACCGTGGATGGCGACTACCAGACCTTCAAGTCCCGCGACGGTAAATACGTTCGTGACCACTTCTTCGGCAAATACCCTGAAACCGCCGCTCTGGTCAAAGATATGACCGACGACGAAATCTGGGCGCTGAACCGTGGCGGCCATGATCCGAAGAAAGTCTTCGCTGCGCTGAACAAAGCACAGAACACCAAAGGTCAGCCGACCGTTATCCTTGCGCATACCATTAAAGGTTATGGCATGGGCGACGCTGCCGAAGGTAAAAACATTGCTCACCAGGTGAAGAAAATGAACATGGATGGCGTGCGCTATATCCGTGATCGTTTTAGCGTGCCAGTAACCGATGAAAATCTGGAAAAACTGCCGTACATCACGCTGGAAAAAGACTCTGCAGAATACAAATACCTGCATGAGCGTCGCGCTGCGCTGAAAGGCTACCTGCCGACCCGTCTGCCAAACTTCACGCAGAAGCTGGAAATGCCGAAACTGGAAGACTTCTCACAACTGCTGGAAGAGCAGAAGAAAGAGATCTCTACCACTATCGCTTTCGTCCGTGCACTGAACGTGATGCTGAAAAACGACTCCATTAAAGACCGTCTGGTGCCGATCATCGCCGATGAAGCGCGTACATTCGGTATGGAAGGTCTGTTCCGTCAGATTGGTATTTACAGCCCGAACGGCCAGCAGTACACCCCGCAGGACCGTGAGCAGGTTGCTTACTATAAAGAAGACGAGAAAGGTCAGATCCTGCAGGAAGGTATCAACGAACTGGGTGCCGCATCTTCATGGCTGGCCGCAGCAACGTCTTACAGCACCAACGATCTGCCAATGATCCCGTTCTACATCTACTACTCCATGTTCGGTTTCCAGCGTATCGGCGACCTGTGCTGGGCAGCGGGTGACCAACAGGCGCGTGGCTTCCTGATCGGTGGTACGTCAGGTCGTACTACCCTGAACGGCGAAGGTCTGCAGCACGAAGATGGTCACAGCCATATTCAGTCTCTGACTATCCCTAACTGTATTTCTTACGACCCGTCTTACGCGTACGAAGTGGCTGTCATCATGCATGACGGTCTGGTGCGTATGTACGGTGAAGCGCAGGAAAACATTTATTACTACATCACCACGCTGAACGAAAACTACCACATGCCAGCCATGCCGGAAGGCGCGGAAGAAGGCATCCGTAAGGGTATCTACAAGCTGGATACGCTGGAAGGCAGCAAAGGGAAAGTGCAGTTGCTGGGCTCCGGTTCCATCCTGCGTCACGTACGTGAAGCGGCAGAGATCTTGTCCAAAGACTACGGCGTAGGTTCTGACGTTTACAGCGTGACCTCCTTCACTGAACTGGCCCGCGATGGTCAGGACTGTGAGCGCTGGAACATGCTGCACCCGACTGAAACCCCACGCGTTCCGTACATCGCCCAGGTGATGAGCGACGCGCCAGCGGTGGCGTCTACTGACTACATGAAACTGTTTGCTGAACAGGTTCGTACATACGTTCCGGCCAGCGATTATCGCGTTCTGGGTACGGATGGCTTCGGTCGTTCAGACAGCCGCGAAAACCTGCGTCACCACTTCGAAGTGGATGCGTCTTACGTTGTGGTTGCTGCGCTGGGTGAATTGGCTAAACGCGGCGAAATCGAAACGTCTGTAGTGGCTGAAGCCATTAAGAAATTCGATATCAATCCAGAAAAAGTTAACCCGCGTCTGGCATAAGAGGTAAAGACAGATGGCTATTGAAATTAACGTACCGGACATCGGTGCAGATGCAGTGGAAGTCACCGAAATTATGGTGAAGTTGGGCGATAAAGTTGAAGCAGAACAATCGCTGATCACCGTAGAAGGCGATAAAGCTTCTATGGAAGTGCCTTCTCCACAAGCTGGCGTGGTCAAAGAAATTAAAGTTGCGGTCGGCGATACCGTCGAAACCGGCAAACTGATCATGATCTTTGACGCCGCTGACGGTGCTGCTGATGCAGCACCTGCGAAACAGGAAGCCAAAGCAGAAGAGAAACCTGCTGCTGCTGCTGCTGCTGCCGCACCTGCTTCCAGCGAAAGCAAAGAAGTGAACGTACCTGATATCGGTGGCGACGAAGTTGAAGTCACTGAAATCATGGTGAAAGTGGGCGATACAGTAGAAGCGGAACAATCGCTGATCACCGTAGAAGGCGACAAAGCCTCTATGGAAGTCCCTGCGCCGTTCGCGGGCAAAGTGAAAGAAATCAAAATCGCTGCGGGCGACAAAGTCAGCACCGGTTCCCTGATCATGGTCTTCGAAGTGGCAGGTTCTGGTGCAGCCGCACCGGCCGCAGCAGCAGAAACCCAATCAGACGCGGCACCTGCTGCACCGGCTCAGTCCGGCAGCAAAGAAGTGAACGTGCCTGATATCGGTGGCGACGAAGTTGAAGTCACTGAAATCATGGTGAAAGTGGGCGACAAAATCAGTGCAGAACAGTCACTGATTACCGTTGAAGGCGACAAAGCCTCAATGGAAGTCCCGGCTCCGTTCGCGGGTACCGTGAAAGAAATCAAAATTGCTGCGGGCGACAAAGTCAGCACCGGCTCTCTGATCATGGTCTTCGAAGTAGAAGGCGCTGCGCCTGCTGCTCCGGCGGCTAAGAAAGAAGAAGCGGCTGCCCCGGCGAAACAGGAACAAAAAGCCGCTGCTCCTGCTGTTAAAGCAGAAAGCAAAGGCGAATTCGCAGAGAACGATGCTTACGTTCACGCCACGCCGGTTATCCGCCGTCTGGCCCGTGAATTCGGCGTTAACCTGGCGAAAGTCAAAGGCACTGGCCGTAAAGGTCGCATCCTGCGTGAAGACGTACAGACTTACGTGAAAGACGCGGTCAAACGTGCTGAAGCCGCGCCGGCAGCAGCAACGGGTGGCGGTCTGCCGGGCATGTTGCCTTGGCCGAAAGTGGACTTCAGCAAGTTCGGTGAGATTGAAGAAGTTGAACTGGGCCGTATCCAGAAAATCTCTGGTGCGAACCTGAGCCGTAACTGGGTGATGATCCCGCACGTTACGCACTTCGACAAAACTGATATCACTGAGCTGGAAGCGTTCCGTAAACAGCAGAACGATGAAGCCGCTAAACGCAAACTGGACGTGAAATTCACCCCGGTGGTCTTCATCATGAAAGCCGTTGCCGCTGCCCTTGAGCAGATGCCACGCTTCAACAGTTCCCTGTCCGAAGATGGTCAGAAACTGACGCTGAAAAAATACATCAACATCGGTGTGGCGGTTGATACGCCAAACGGTCTGGTTGTTCCGGTCTTCAAAGACGTGAACAAGAAAGGCATCGCCGAGTTGTCCCGTGAGCTGATGGCTATCTCCAAGAAAGCCCGTGACGGTAAGCTGACTGCTGGCGAAATGCAGGGCGGTTGCTTCACTATCTCCAGCCTCGGGGGTATCGGGACGACCCACTTCGCGCCAATCGTTAATGCGCCGGAAGTGGCTATCCTCGGTGTTTCCAAGTCTGCCATTGAGCCAGTCTGGAACGGCAAAGAGTTCACACCGCGTCTGATGATGCCAATGTCGCTCTCCTTCGACCACCGTGTCATTGACGGTGCCGATGGTGCGCGCTTCATCACCATCATCAACAACGTGTTGTCAGACATTCGCCGCCTGGTGATGTAAGTGAAAAGCCGGCCAGACGGCCGGCTTTTTTCTGATAATCTCTTCATGCTGTTTGAGATTTTCCAGGGCAAAGCACAAATCGGATGCCGTTTGTTGTTTCAAATTTGTTAACAATTTTGTAAACTGCGGGCGGATAGAACGACCCGGTGGATGATGGGCGTTACGATATAAAATGACGTCAGACCCGCCGGACATAAATTAAGAGGTCATGATGAGTACTGAAATTAAAACTCAGGTCGTGGTACTTGGGGCGGGTCCTGCGGGCTATTCTGCTGCTTTCCGTTGCGCTGATTTAGGTCTTGAAACTGTTCTGGTTGAACGTTATTCCACGCTTGGCGGCGTGTGTCTGAACGTTGGCTGTATCCCTTCTAAAGCTCTGCTGCACGTCGCGAAAGTGATCTCTGAGGCAAAAGCACTGGCTGAACACGGTATTGTTTTCGGTGAGCCGAAAACGGACATCGATAAAGTCCGCGTCTGGAAAGAAAAAGTCATCAACCAGCTGACCGGCGGTCTGTCCGGTATGGCGAAAGGCCGTAAAGTCAAAGTCGTTAACGGCTTGGGCAAATTTACTGGCGCGAATACTCTGGTTGTTGAAGGCGAAAATGGTCCGACGACCATCACTTTCGACAATGCGATCATTGCGGCGGGTTCCCGTCCAATCAAACTGCCATTCATTCCACATGATGACCCGCGTGTCTGGGATTCTACTGATGCACTGGAGCTGAAAAGCGTCCCTGAGCGTCTGCTGGTCATGGGCGGCGGCATTATCGGTCTGGAAATGGGCACCGTTTATCACGCGCTGGGTTCTCAGATTGACGTGGTAGAAATGTTTGATCAGGTGATCCCTGCGGCTGATAAAGACGTGGTGAAAGTCTTCACCAAGAAAATCAGCAAGCAATTCAATCTGATGCTGGAAACCAAAGTGACAGCCGTAGAAGCCAAAGAAGATGGCATTTACGTCACGATGGAAGGCAAAAAAGCCCCTGCTGAACCACAGCGTTATGACGCCGTGCTGGTGGCTATCGGTCGCGTGCCTAACGGTAAACTGCTGGAAGCGGGCGCTGCAGGCATTGAAGTGGACGACCGTGGTTTCATCCACGTCGACAAACAAATGCGCACCAACGTGCCACACATCTTTGCTATCGGCGATATCGTCGGTCAGCCAATGCTGGCGCACAAAGGTGTTCACGAAGGCCACGTAGCTGCCGAAGTTATCTCCGGCAAGAAACACTACTTCGATCCGAAAGTCATTCCATCCATTGCCTACACTGAGCCAGAAGTTGCCTGGGTGGGTCTGACTGAGAAAGAAGCGAAAGAAAAAGGCATCAGCTACGAAACCGCCACCTTCCCGTGGGCAGCTTCCGGCCGTGCTATCGCTTCCGACTGCGCAGACGGCATGACCAAACTGATCTTCGACAAAGAATCTCACCGTGTTATCGGTGGTGCGATTGTCGGCACCAACGGCGGCGAGCTGCTGGGCGAAATCGGTCTGGCGATCGAAATGGGTTGTGATGCAGAAGATATCGCGCTGACCATCCATGCTCACCCGACTCTGCACGAGTCCGTGGGTCTGGCAGCAGAAATCTACGAAGGCAGCATTACCGACCTGCCAAACCCGAAAGCGAAGAAAAAGTAATTTTCTCCTTTGCTGATAAACGCCTCTCCGGAGGCGTTTTTTTTTGCCTGATATTAGGTGCTAGTTATTTATATATCAAATAGGTTGTTAATGATAAATATAAATTGAATATGTTTAATGCGTTGATTGTTTAATATTTGGTGTCTGATTGCTTTATTCGTGAGCTTGGTAGCATTTTATTTTAAATTCAATGTTAAAACGGAGGGGGTTAATTGTTTTAATTACATTAGATATATAAATGGAGCAACAATGGACGTTAAGTTAAGGACTACGCTCAGCGTATTATGTTTATTGTCATTATGTCCGTCGGCTAAGGCCGCAACCGAATGTATGTTTACCTCACAATCAAACATAAATATCACCTACAGCGATACGATTGTAATTACTGATGAAGCACCGCCTGCCAATGGTTTTAAGCAACTCACCACGCAAACCAGTACGCAATATATTCCTTCAACCGAGATTCATTCAACCTGTAATGCAGGTCAGGATGGGCAAGCTTTTTCAGGCAGTGTTGCCGGATATCAGGGGTCATTAGATATTTTTACCGCCATAAATGGTAAAAACGTGCAACTTTATGGCACGTCTATTCCCGGCATATTTTATGCGGTAAAAATGTATAGCAAAAAATGCCCGGAAATGGGGGGCTATGTTCCCCCGAGTAAAGACTGGACGTTTCTCTATGATGTTGGCGATGACGATGAAAAATCGTGTTTGAAAAGTGATGAGCCTTATTATTTTGACCTGGCTTTCTTTATGAATTCAGATTACCAGCCGCGGGAAGATACCATCGCGATTCAAAATATCCCGATACAGGAACACGGCAATTTCAAACTTTCCGGTACGGATGGTGATGATGCGCAAGGGAAGGCAACGGTTGAAACGGTGCAGTTTGTCGCTGAATTAAGGAAGAATGCCACGGAATGTCCAACGTCGGCGACATTGTTGAATGAATTACAAAACAACCTTGCGAAGAATAACCAAATAGTCACGGCCCAGCATCGAGGGGATTTTAATGACACGCAGCCAGAAAACAGCCTCGGTGCTTTTCATCTGTCCTATGATCGTTGCCGCGCTAACGTGGAAACGGACGTCCGCGCGACGTCAGACGGTGAACTGGTTGTGTTTCATGATCTCAACATCGGTAAGATGCTTGAGCCAACTTATGATCCTATCGCGAACTCCGGGCCGAATGTGGCGCTGAGTAGTTTGACACTGGCAGAATTGCAGCAAAAGTACCTCGTCAATGTTGCCACGCGACAACCGACAACGTATACGGTACCGACGGTCAATCAACTGATAGATGATTACATTGCCTATAATGGCCAGTCACTCATTTATCTCGAAACCAAGTCATCTTCCGTCATCATGCCCACTGCACTGGCCCTGTATAATAAATCGGTTACGTATTCGGGCAGCAACCTGTTACAGCGGATCATTATGAAAGTGAATATGGCGGAATATCCCTCGCCAGACCTTTGGAATAATGCACTGATTAACGCCGGTATCCCGGCGGGGGTCACCATCATGATCGATCCGGTGATTACACCTAATGATGCCAGTAAAATAAATGACTTGCCTGACACCACCTTTGCCTGTCCCGCCGGGATCTCCGATAGCAAGGCGGTTTGTGCCGTTCGCGCATGGGCAAACGCGCCAGCGACACTGGCCCCGATGGTCTCTGTGTTAATTAAAGATTCCGCCGATTTTGAGGAAGTGAGCACCAAACAAAATGAACAGGGCAGCTATGACGCGCCAGCCAATTTCCAGTTATCAAATACGGTGAGTGGTACGGTGGCTGAAATGGTGGCGGTAATTAAAGGGGCAGGGAAAGCGCTGGAGATATTCTCACCCGTACCAGATTACATGTTATGGAAAAATTTAAATTTCTACACCGAAACGGTCTATGACAAAAATATCCCGCAGGATATCTCGGTCAGAGAAGCATTTTATAATAACGACTCATCATGCTGTTACCGCGTGCTGGATAAGCTCAGTCCGTCAACAATAGCGGCAGAAAAAAATGATTATCGCATGAACCTCGGCTGGCTGCGGGATATCGGCGCAAATGTCATTACGGCTGACGACACGGATTCAATTAATACTTATTTTTCTGGCACTGGAGTGCTTGATAGAAAATTAACGCCACATGTCTGGACACCTTCTTTTTATATGCAATCGATTCTGTCCTGGCAATTGGGTAGTGCAGTCATGGAAGGCAAGAGTCTGGCTTCCGAGAAAGATGCTTATGCTCTCTATAATAACAATGATTCCTATGCATGGACCTATCGTCCCGACCCACCTATTGCGGTGATGCGAGCCGGCTATTACGCATGGATGTCAGTTAAACGACAACCCGATGGACGGGTACGTATTTCACCCGCATATAATAAGGAGCAATGCTTGCGCTCAGCGTTGAGCAACCATTCGTGGGATTATGTTGGCTGGAAAAAGGATTGCACCTCGGAGAATACATTGTGGGAGATGCAACCTAAAAGCGGCAGTGAGGATTGGTTTTCGCTAATTGATGCCCATCATATGAGCCTGGGTTGGGCATACTCGGGCAAACTGTATTACGCCTATTCCTATGGCTATGTCTACGTCGATAAACCGTCAACGCTATCGGATCCTTATTACTGGTCATTCGGCACAGCAATATAACACGCGGTCGTCAGGCATAGTGCGCTATGCCTGATTAATCACCTGATACAACGGGATCATCGCCGCGCCCCACGAGGCGCTTTCGGCACCCATCGGGGAGTTCGCCAGCCGGACTTTCGGGCGGTCTGGATCAAGCCTGGCATCGAGCCTTTGCGTTAAAACCTCAGTCAGCCTTTCGGTGATGGTTTTTGGCATGGCACCCCCTAAAATAATCAACTGTGGATCCAGCCATTGCAGACATCCCATGATGCTCTGCTCGACCTGATCGCAACAGCGTGAAAACCAGACTTCCAGCAAGGGATGCTGTTCTGCGGTGAGTGCCGGTAGTTGCGCTTCGCTTAACCCTGCTTGTGTGAGCGTCGCGACCAGATCTTTATAGGATGGACGCGGTTTATCGCCGGGAAATGCCATACCGACTTCACCGGCATTCAGAAACCCGCCGCGCAGGAGTTTGCCATCGGCGATAATCCCGGCACGATCCCGTAGCCGAGATCGATAAAGGTTATGTCACGATAGGAATTCCACGTACCTGAATACAGCTCGCCAATCGCCGAGGCATTGGCGTTGTTTTCAACCCATGTCGGCCAGGGCAAATTGTCCTCAAACGCCTGTTGCAGGTCGACATCGCGCCAGCTTGAAAGCCAGGCCACACAGTGACGCTTTTTGCCATCGGGCTTGAGAAAACCCGGCACGGCATACCCCATGCCGAGGATGCGCGCATGTTTAAGCTGGCGTTTTTTTAACGTCTGCTCCACCAGGTTTTTAATCTGTTTTAGTGTGGTGGCAAGCGGTTGATTTTCCTGATGAGGCTCAGAAATACTGAACAGTTTGCGGCCACTGAGATCGACCAGCGTCATGTCGATAAAGCCAGGGCTGAAAGCCAGCCCGACCGCACACGCGCCGCCAGGATTGAGCCGCAGGGGCAGCGACGGTTGTCCGCGCTGCCCCATATTGCGTTCGCCTTCGATAACCAGACCCGAAAATAAAAGCTCCCGGCATTGTTGGGTGATTGCCCCTGCAGTGAGATTTGAATAGCGCGCCAGTTCGGCGCGTGTCACCGGTGCATGGCGACGAATCAGCTCCAGCAGCAAACGTTGGGTAGGACGCAGTTCCAGACGGTCAGGTTTTACATTCATAATATGGCTATCGTTTTTGTTATCAGGCCCAGCGCAGTCCCGCTTCTTCAATCAGCGCCTGCAGGTACGGAAGATCATCATGGCTGAGCATATCGATCAGACCTTCACGCAGCCAGCCCATGATCTCGGGGTGACTATCATACCCGAATTTGTGCTGGTACTGCTCCAGTGGCGTCATGCCATTTTTCACTTCATGCAGGTACATGCGTACCCCCAGTCCCGCCTGTTTATAGGCCCGAAGATCGTCAACATGGGCGAACTCATATTCAAAACAGACGCAACTGGCATGGGAATGCTGCACGGCGGCCAGTTGATTGTTGTAACGCTCCAGCGTCACGACCTGCAATGCTAAATCTGGGATCAGGGCTTTGACGCGGTTAATCAACACATGATTAAACCCCAGCAACTGAATATGTGACAGCGCCTCTGGCATTGACTGCAACAAGGCAACCAGATGATACACAAATTCGTCATGTCGACGACGTTGCTTCACTTCCACGATCAGGCCCATGCCATTCTCTACCGCCCAACGCAGAATATCCTGCAATAAAGGGATCGGCGTGCCCGCAAATTGCGCATGGTATTTAACGCCGAAATCAAATTGCCGTAACTGCGCGAGCGTCATTTGCTCGACAAAACCTGTGCCGGTCGACACGCGATCAATGCGGTGATCGTGTGTGACCACCAGATGATTATCTGCGGTCAGATGAATATCTAACTCAATGCAATGAGTCCCTGCCTCTTTTGCCCCGATAAACGCGGGCAGAGTGTTTTCCGGATAACGGCTGGAGTAGCCGCGGTGACTGTTTGCCAGCACGATGCCTTGTGCGGCCTGATGAAAGTTAAACGCCATTGCCTGTTCCTTTTATGGTGTGAACATATGGCCATTAAATTTACTCTTTAAATTTAATTATGGAAATAAAATAATTATAGTGATTATTTTTATTATTCAACATTATGATAAATAATTAGTTTTTGTGTTTTTATGGCTTGGTTTTGATTTTGAGGATCTTTGTCACATAAATTTTATATTTAGTGTGTAAATTTAATTGCCGGAGTATTAACACAGGATTTGTACACTATGTCGACGCTTTCACTGGAACAGGTTACAAAGCAATTTGGCGCGTTTTACGCCGCCCGCGAGATCTCCTTCACCGCCGAGGAAGGTGAATTTGTCACCCTGCTTGGCCCGAGCGGCTGTGGCAAAACCACGCTGCTCAAAATGATCGGCGGGTTTCATCAGCCAGACAGCGGACGCATTCTGATTAACGGGCAATCCGTTAATAATTTGCCGCCGGAAAAGCGCAACACCGCAATGTGTTTTCAGTCGTACGCGCTGTTTCCGCACCTGAATGTGGCGCATAACATCTGTTTTGGTTTGAAGCAAAAACGCTTACCTCTTGCCGAGCAGCAACTGCGGCTGGCGGAGGCGTTGAAGCAGGTTGGCTTGCAGGATCAGCACCTGAAAATGCCGGTGCAACTTTCTGGCGGGCAGCAGCAACGCGTGGCACTGGCCAGAGCGATGGTCACGCGTCCGGATGTGGTGTTGTTTGACGAGCCGCTGTCCAATCTGGATGCGAAACTGCGTGAAAGTGTGCGTTTTGAAATCAAAGAGTTACAGCGGCAATATCAACTCACGTCCATTTATGTCACCCATGATCAGGCCGAAGCGTTGACCATGTCCGATAAGATCGTGGTGCTCAATGCGGGCAACGTGGAGCAAATTGGGCCGCCAGAAGAGATTTATTACCGTCCTGCTAACCGTTTCGTCGCTGATTTTATTGGTGCAGCCAATATCGATATCGCCCACATCACTCCTGCGGAACAGCCTGGTTTTTATCGGGTTCGTTGCCAGTTAGGTGAGTTTTACGTACGTTCTCCGCGTCCTCCGCTCGCTGAGCATTGCTATATCTGCTGGCGGCCTGAAGATGCGCGCTTTGTGCCGCAACCACAAACCGGCGATAACCATTTCTTCCTCACGCTGCGCAAAATGGCGTTTATGGGCAACCTGACCGAAGCATGGGGCGATAACGATGACGGTAAATTGTCGGTACGTCTGCAACTGGTCAAAAAACCGCAGGCCGAAAGCGGGGCGCGGGTTTGCTTCCGTTTACCCGAGGATGCGATTCACTTCCTCGAGCCAGTAGTGGAGGGGCACGATGAAATGGCGTAATGAGCTGACCGCCTGGCTGCTGATGATCAGTGGACTAGGCACCATTGTGTTGCTGATGGGATCGACCTTTTACGTGGTGCTGGTACAAAGCATCGGCTATTTCAATCTTTCCGGCGACAGCCAGTTTTCGCTCGAATACTGGCAAAACGTATTACAAGATCCGGTGTTGCACAGCGCGCTGATCTATTCGGTTAAAGTCTCAATATTGGGGGCTTTCGGTGCGGTGCTGCTCTCTTACCCGCTGGCGTTGTGGCTCCGTCAGCCGCTGGTGGCGAAAGAAGGTATCGTTGCTGTTTTGCGTGCGCCGATGTTTATTCCCGGCCTCGTGGCAGCATTTCTGTTCATCAATATTATTGCTTATCACGGCGTGATCAATGAGCTATTGCTGGCGCTGGGCGTTATTGATCAACCGCTGCGTATGCAGAACGATGACTTTGGCTGGGGCGTCGTTATCTTACAAATCTGGAAGAATCTGCCGTTCGCACTGATTCTGGTCGGTGGTTCAGTTAACGCAATCCGTACCGATGTACTGGACGCGGCGAGTAACCTGGGTGCCAGCCGCTGGCGCTGTTTTCGGGACGTTATCTTTCCCCTGACGTTACCCGCAGTGCAGGTGTCCCTGATCCTTATTTTTATCGGTGCGCTGGGCGACTTTGCCTTCTTCTCCGTCGCTGGTCCGCGCAATACCTACTCGCTGGCTCGCCTGATGCAGGCCACGGCCATGGAATACGGCGAATGGAATAACTCTGCGGTTATTGCCGTGATTATCATGCTGACGGCAGCATTGGGTACCTTGCTTATCGCCATCCTCCTGACACCGCTCGCCACCCGCAAAGGAGAGGTCAAATGAACCGCACGGCGAATGGACGCCTGATCGTCACGATTTCACTGTTGTTCTTTATTCTGGTCAATCTGGTCTGGCTTGGACTGCCATTTTCAATGGCTATCTTATGGTCGCTGGTTGACCCGCAACACCCGTGGAGCTACCCGGACTTATTCCCGCAAGTGTTGTCGATTAACCGCTGGATACAGGTGTGGCAGCAAACTTCGCTGTCAGAAGCCCTCTTTAACAGCTACACCATTGCGCCCGCCGTGGCGATGCTGAGTTTACTGCTGTCGTTACCCACCGCTTATGCGTTTGGGCGCATGACTTTTCGGGGCAAAGCCGTTGCGGAAATGCTCACGCTGATCCCACTGGTCATGCCAGGTATGATCATCGGGATTTTCTTCAGCGCCATGCTGATGAATCTGAATATCAGCAACCCGTTTATCAGCATCGTGTTAGGGCACACTGTGCTGACACTGCCTTACTCGATTCGCATTATGTCCGCAGGGTTTAAAGCGGTGCCGCAAGATTTAATTGATGCCAGTCGCGATCTCGGTGCCAGCCATTGGGGAACGTTCTGCAATGCTTTTTTACCGATGCTCAAGCCCAGTTTCCTGGCCGCGTTGATTTTTTGTCTGGTGCGCAGTTTAGAAGAGTTCAGCATTTCATACGTTCTTGGCGCGCCAGATTTTATTACCGTGCCGACCATTCTTTATTCTTTTCTCGGCTATTCCTTTGTGCGCCCGGATGCGGCGGTAGTCTCAATGATCCTGGTGATCCCGAATGTAGTCCTGATGGTCATTATTGAGAAGCTGTTGAAAGGGAATTATCTGTCACAGTCAACCGGCAAGGCGTGATCCTTGATAAGGGAGTCATTCAACATGAAAACAGGCACGGTTTTATTTCTCAGTGGCATGTTATTGAGCGGGGCAGCGACCGCCACGCCACTGGCGCAACAAGATTGGGATCTTGTCGTCGCACAGGCCAAAAAAGAAGGCTCAGTCACCTTCAACGTCTGGTATTTACAACCGCAATGGCGCAGTTTCGTTGCTGATTTTGAGAAACAGTACGGAATTAAAGTGCGTATTCCGGAAGGGTCGATTGATGGCAACATGAATAAACTGCTGGCGGAAGCTCGCCGCGAGAAAGGCAAAATGGACGTCGTGGCCTTGTCGGTGGCGCAATTACCGATCATCCGTAAAGCAAATGCCCTGGCGCAGGTAGACTGGCTGCCGGGTTACGGGGATGCGGTGCATCAGTTGCAAAGCGTGAATACCGAAGGATATGCGGTTGCCTTTTGGGGCAACCAAACCGGTATGGCCTACGATCCGCAACAGATGGGCAATCAACCTTTGCCGCAATCACTCGATGATTTACAACACTTTATCGATGCGAATCCGAAGAAGTTTGGTTACAACGATCCGAATAACGGCGGGGCAGGCGAAGCCTTTATTCAGCGCGTGGTCACCCTCTCCTCAGGCACATTTGATGCCGATGCCACGCAAGTCGATCCTGACATTATTAAAAACTGGAAAAAGGGTTGGGAATGGTTCGTCGGTAATAAAGAAAAAATCACCCAGACCGCATCGGGTGCGGATAGCCTGACCCGTCTGAATGATGGCGAATTATTGCTGGTACCCGCCTGGGAAGATCATCTGGCAGGTTTGCAAAAATCCGGGGCGATTACCGGGCGCCTGAAATTTTATATTCCGGCTTTTGGTATGCCGGGAGGGGGCAATATTGCGGCTATTGCCGCAAACAGCACACATCCGGCGGCGTCGGCGGTGTTCCTGAACTGGTTAACGCAAGCTGAAACCCAGCGGGCGTTGAATGTCGCTTTCGGCGCGGTGCCGATGAACAAACAAGTGAAAACAGACGTGGTGCAGCCAGACATTGCCACGCAGTTTTACGGCAAGGAATACAGCATGCAGCTCAGAAAAGAGTTTGTGCGCCAGGTTTCTATGCAATAAGTCGTCCATGTCTGAAACCGGAAATATTTCTCATTTCCGGTTTTTTTGCCTTTTTTCACCCGTGGCAAACACTGTGCCTGTTCTCATTTATCTCATTACATCCTCATTCATTTATTTTCTTCAGCTCAATGTTATCGATAAAATAATGTGAGGGGATGTGATTACCTCAAATATACCTGCTTGTTTAAAGTGAATGTATATCGCCAGCTTTGATAAATGAATCTGGTGGGATTTATTCAATTTTAATCTCAGGTATTATTCCATGAATAAGCGTAATTCTTTTATTTTACTTCTTGGTACGGTTTTGTGTTTCAGTCAGACCGTCGTACAGGCAGCCGATGGCACCATTAATTTCATCGGACAAATTGTTGCCACGACATGTGATGTGAATGGCGGAAGTAATGCCTCCATTAATGTGGATTTAGGCACTGTCGCCGCGACCTCATTTACGGCAGCCGGTGATACTTCTTCGCCGACCGCGTTCACGATTTCACTCACCAACTGCCCGACAACCTTCACCGCTGCGGCCGTCAAATTTGATGGTACCGCCGATGCAGTGGATAATCAGCTGCTGGAAGTTAGCGGTGGCGCAACCGGTATAGGCATTGAAATTGCGGATAGTCAGGGGACACCAATTCCTCTTTACACGGCCTCACGTTTTTATCCCATTGATGCGACCGCCGAAGGGGTGGATATGAACTTTATCGCCCGCTACAAAAGTACCGGGGCAACCGTAGGCGAAGGCGCAGCAAATGGGACCTCTCAGTTCACCATTAATTATCAATAATAATAATCAACAAATAATCTCTTTAAACTGGCAGGGATGCCAGAGCTTCAGACGCGGATGTCTTTTTTTTATTGACGGAAATATGAGAGGAATATATGCGGCGTCTTTTTATTATTTTATCAGGGATGTTATTTATTCTCTTTCCGGTGCCTCCGGTTTATGCGGGTGTGATTACAGAAGCCACGCGGGTGATATATCCGGGTAATAAAAAAGAAACCTCGCTGACCGTCAGTAATCAGGGTGCACAGTCAGAGCCCTTTCTGATCCAGTCATGGGTGGATAATAACGGACCTGACGGGACACAAAAATCCTCCGTTCCTGCGCCTTTTATCGTGACTCCCCCTTTATTTCGGCTGAATGCCGGTCAAGATAACAGTCTGCGAATTATCCGTACAGGCGGCGTGCTGCCTGAAGATCGCGAATCCCTGTTCTGGCTGAATATCAAATCCATCCCCCGTTTGCCTGAAAATGCCCCCGCCGGTTTATTGCAAATCGTGGTGAAGACGCGCCTGAAGCTTTTTTACCGGCCCGCAGCGTTGCTCGCCCCCGCCGCGCAAAGCGCCTGGCGGCAGTTGCAGTTCTCCCGTCAGGACTCAACGCTGCGGGTGACCAATCCGACACCTTATTACTTCACATTTTTCAGGTTAAACCTTGGCAGCAACCGTGTGGCAACAGGTAACACCATGGTTCCGCCCTTTGGGGAAGCCCGTTATCCCTGGCCTCAGGGAGCGGTCACTGGCGAGGTCAGCTGGCAGGTCGTCAATGATTATGGCGGTACCAGTTCAGTGGAAAAAAACCGGATGCGCTGAGGCATGTTATGAATAAAAATCATGTCGTTACGCATCTTTCATCTTCCCTTTTGCGGTCATGGCTTCTGGCGGGAATCGCTTTGGGAACATCTGAAACACGCGCGGATGACCGTTTTAACGTTCAGGCACTGGAAATAGAACATCCGGGCGCGCCGGTGGATATATCGCAATTTTCCCGGGCTGGCGGGCAGACGCCGGGTGTTTACCGCGTGGATGTGCTGGTGAACAATGTGCCGAAAGGGCGGCAGGATGTGACGTTTATCGCCTTGAGGGATCTGACACTCTCCCCGCTTTTTACTCCGGCACAATGGCAAAATCTGGGACTCAGAACCCGCAGCATTCCGGCATTACGCGACTGGCCTGTACAAAAGCCGGTTGAGGATTTCACGCCGCTGATGCCCGGTGTTGTGAGCCAGTTTGACTTTTCCCGCCAGAAACTCCTGATCACCATCCCTCAGGGATTGCTCGACACGCTGGCAAGGGGCGCGGTCAGCCCGGAGTTATGGGATGAGGGAACGCCGGCCTTACTGCTTAATTACAACCTCAGCGGTGCCCGTACCTGGCAAAATTCAGGCGGCAGTGATCAGAGCCAGTTTCTGAGCCTGAGAAGTGGTGCCAACTGGGGCGGCTGGCGGCTGCGCAACTACAGCACCTGGCGTTACAGCCGCAACATTGACGGGCAATCGCAGCAGGACTGGGATTCGGCGTACAGCTTTCTCCAGCACGATGTGCCGGTGCTCAAAGGGCAATTTATCGCGGGAGAAAGCACGACACCTGCGGATATTTTTGACAGTTTTACCTTTCGCGGCGTGCAGTTGTCTTCCGATGACAATATGTTGCCTGACAGCTTACGCGGCTTCGCCCCCGTGATCCGCGGTATTGCCCGAAGCAACGCGCAGGTGACGATTAAGCAAAACGGCATGGTGATCTACCAGACCTATGTGCCGCCCGGCGCTTTCAGCATCGACGACTTATACCCGACTTCCGCTTCCGGGGATCTGGAGATAACGGTCAGGGAAAGTAATGGCGAAGAGCGACATTTTACCCAGACATTTTCTGCTATCCCGATCATGCAGCGCGAGGGCCGGTTGAAATATGCCCTGACACTGGGGAAATACCGCACCTATCAGTCCGGGGGTGATGAACCTGAATTTCTTCAGGGATCACTGATTTATGGTCTGGGTTATGGCGTGACGCTGTTTGGCGGCAGTCAGCTGGCGCAGAACTATAAAGCGGCGAATGCCGGTATCGGCAGTATGGTCGGGGATTGGGGATCCTTGTCATTTGATACCACGCTGGCCAACAGCGAACTGACGGACAATCACACAGAACGCGGTCAGGCATACCGGCTGCAATATGCCAAAAGTGTGACTGCAACAGGCTCAACGCTGTCGCTGGCAGGGATCCGCTTTGCCGGGGATTTTTATCATTTCAGTGATGCCAGTAACTGGCGTGAGGACGAAAGCAACGGAAATTACTATGGTCAGCCACGGGAACAGTATCGCCTTAACCTGACCCAGATGATCAACAACGGGCAGTGGGGATCGCTTTCGCTTTCGTGGTATCAGCAAAACTACCGACAGTCGCAAATTAATCAGCGCAGTCTGGGGATCAGTTACAACGTCAATATTGCCAGTATCGATTACGCCTTATCGGTATCGGATAACCGTACTTACGGCACTGAGAGCGATAAACAGATCGCCTTTAATGTCAGTATCCCCCTGGGTCGCTGGCTGTCAAACGCCTGGGCCACGGCTAACGTGAACAGCGCCAGTCACGGGCGGACGCTTTATCAGACCGGTATCAACGGCATGCTGCTTGAGGATAACAACCTCTCTTATGCCGTCAGTGAAGGTTATGGCACTCACGGGCAGGGAAACAGTGGTAGCGCCAGCCTGAATTATCTGGGCAGCGCCGCGCAGCTCAGCGGGGGCTACAACTACAATCAGGACACTCATCAGGTCAATTACGGATGGCAGGGCGCCATTGTGGGCCATCCCTTCGGTGTCACTTTCGCGCAGCCTCTTGCCAGCGATCTCTCTGCCATTGCCATTGTCCGCGCCCCGGGGGCGGCGGGCGTGAAATTGCAAAATAATACCGGCGTGTATACCGACTGGCGCGGCTACGCGGTGGTGAATTATCTCAGCCCGTACAAGCGAACCCGTGTGGCGCTGGATACCACATCACTGGACGAAAACGTCGATATTGACGACAACATCCTTTCCGTTGTTCCTACTGCCGGTGCCGTGGTTATGGCGTCCTTTACCACGCGGGCCGGTAGCAGATTATTGCTCAACCTTACCTATAACGGGCAGCCTGTGCCTTTCGGCGCAGAGGCGTTTGTGGTGGGCGACGAACGAAACCGCGCCATCGTCGGCGACCAGGGGCAGGTGTATCTCAGTGGCTTGTCGGATCAGGGCGCAGTCAGAGTGACATGGCAAGGGGGACAGTGCGAAGCACCGTTTACATTATCTGGTGCGCAAAAAGCGGCGGTCTCTCAGGCCAGCAGCGTATGTCGATGAGGTATTTATGAAAATGATGATACTGCTGGTTTGTCTGGCTCTGTTTTCTGGCAAATTATGGGCAGCCTGTTCTACCGCACCGGTAATGCCGCAGTCCTGGGATTTAAGTTCGGTTGCGGTAACATCCTCTTTGCCTGTTGGGGCGGATATTCCCGGAAGTCAGCATACTTTCAGCATCAGCGGTACTTGCGGTACCAACGGCAGCAACGAACTCTCCGGCGACCCGATCATCGCCTGTTACTACGGAAACGGTACAGAAATCGCGGGTTTCCCCGGCGTTTACTCTACCGGTGTCGAGGGCATCGGTATTGCCCTGACTAACTCCAGCGGACAACGTGTGGTTGGCGGTGGTGTAGGCTGCGATACGCGCAACACATCGCTGGGTAACCTGGACAGCAGCCTCAGCTATCAGATAGCTGTCACGTTATCGTTGGTCAAAACCGCCAATGACATTTCGGATACGGCACTGGCGCAAAGTCAGACCCGTTTCGGGCTGGGTGTGTATGGCAAATCCGGCCTCGGGGGCGGGGGAGCCAACACGCTCTCCTACACAGGCAATATCAATATCAGAACGGAAAGCTGCGATGTGCTGAATAACACCATTAATGTTTCTCTGGGCACGGTCTGGCCGGGGCTTTTTTCCAGTGCCTCCGCTGGCGGCGTCACGCCCGATGTCCCATTTAGCATCGAACTCAATTGTGATGCCGGGGCGAATGTGAATATCCGTATCGATGGCACTGCTGACGATTCGCTGGCCGCCGGTGTGATCAAAATCAGCAATGGTGCGGAAGGGCAGGCATCCGGAGTGGGAATTCAGATCCTGAAAGGCGATACCTCGCCTGTGAGCCTCGGACAACAGTGGGCAATCACCCCTTCGGCCAGCGAAGGAAGCCTGAGTATTCCCTTTTTTGCCCGCTACTATCTCAACGGGCAAACACTCAGCAGCGGGAGTGCGAATGGCACGGCGACGTTTACGATGATTTATTATTGAGAAAGGTCGCCTTTGCAGACGACCTGAAGTGAAGTTTGTTCTGATAAAACAGTCAGATATGTACGATGACCTCCCGACGTGTCCGCACTGAGTGTCGGTTTCAGGCTATTTATCATCAAAATCATACTGCGGGCTGCTTTGGAATGAAGGCAAATAATTCAATGTACAAAAATAGAGCAAAATCGTTTTTCCCGAGCAATAAGTATTTCCTGCCAATGTTGTGTTTTGCGATCCGAAGATGAGTCCGGGGGTTATAAGATTGCTTTTCACTCACTTTCTGTTCAGGAAGCACTGACCTGCCAGCACTGCGAAGATACAAACCGGCTGTCCTTTGGGGCGGTTTTTTTGTGTCTTTTTTCTGCATTTCCCGCCGTTTATTCCCTTGTGTGATCAGGGTTGTTGTGATGATCTAGAAGGCGAATTGGGATGAACAGCCGATCCGTCTGTGCTCAACGATTCAGCAAAGATTTAATGTTGCTTTTATGTGAACGAATTAACAAGCGGGCAAAATCCTGCTATGCTGCCCGGGCGCTAAAGGGCACTGTGCTCAGGTTCAGGATGTGTCGTAAACCGACAAAGAAACAATCATACCCGCAGTGTCCCCGAGTCATCAGACCGTTTGAATTCCCCTGTCCCTACAGGCATGACGCGAGGCTGATGATGGAAGCCAGGCATAATAAATGACAATGAGAGCGAGGAGAAAGTCGTGCTAGAAGAATACCGTAAGCACGTAGCCGAGCGTGCTGCAGAGGGCATCGTCCCTAAGCCACTTGATGCTTCACAGATGGCAGCGTTGGTTGAGTCCCTGAAGAATCCGCCACAAGGCGAAGAAGACACTCTGTTAGACCTGCTGATTAACCGTGTTCCACCGGGCGTCGACGAAGCCGCCTATGTTAAAGCCGGATTCCTGGCTGCAGTCGCCAAAGGCGAAACTACCTCTCCGTTGGTCACTCCTGAAAAAGCCGTTGAACTGCTGGGCACCATGCAGGGCGGTTATAACATTCACCCGCTGATCGATGCACTGGATAACGAAACGCTGGCACCCATTGCCGCGAAAGCGCTGTCTCACACGCTGCTGATGTTTGATAACTTCTACGATGTGGAAGAAAAAGCACACGCGGGCAACGAACACGCGAAAAAAATCCTCCAGTCATGGGCGGATGCCGAATGGTATCTGTCACGTCCGCAACTGGCTGAGAAAATCACCGTCACTGTGTTTAAAGTGACGGGTGAAACCAATACCGATGATTTGTCACCAGCTCCGGATGCCTGGTCCCGTCCAGATATTCCTCTGCATGCGCTGGCAATGCTGAAAAATGAACGCGAAGGCATTCATCCGGATCAACCGGGCAGCGTCGGTCCGATCAAACAAATCGAAGAACTGAACAAAAAAGGTTTCCCGCTGGCTTACGTGGGTGACGTTGTCGGTACCGGTTCTTCGCGTAAATCGGCCACTAACTCCGTGCTGTGGTTCATGGGTGATGACATTCCTCATGTGCCAAACAAACGCGGCGGTGGTGTGGTGCTCGGCGGTAAAATCGCGCCAATCTTCTTCAACACCATGGAAGATGCCGGTGCCTTACCGATCGAAGTGGACGTGTCCAACCTGAATATGGGCGATGTTATCGACATCTATCCGTATAAAGGTGAAGTGCGGAATCACGAAACCGACGAAGTGCTCGCGACTTTCGAACTGAAAACTGATGTCCTGCTCGACGAAGTGCGCGCAGGCGGCCGTATTCCATTGATCATCGGCCGTGGTTTAACTACCAAAGCCCGTGAATCCCTGAAATTGCCGCAGAGCGAAGTGTTCCGCATTGCGAAACCTGTCGCTGCAAGCAACAAAGGTTTCTCGCTGGCGCAGAAAATGGTGGGGCGCGCCTGTGGCGTTGCCGGTGTTCGTCCGAACGAATATTGCGAACCCAAAATGACGTCCGTGGGTTCTCAGGACACCACCGGTCCGATGACCCGTGATGAACTGAAAGACCTCGCGTGTCTGGGCTTCTCTGCCGATCTGGTGATGCAGTCATTCTGTCATACCGCTGCTTATCCTAAGCCGGTTGACGTGACCACCCACCATACGCTGCCTGATTTCATCATGAACCGTGGCGGTGTTTCACTGCGCCCTGGTGATGGCATCATTCACTCCTGGCTGAACCGTATGCTGCTGCCGGACACTGTCGGCACCGGCGGTGACTCCCATACCCGTTTCCCGATCGGGATTTCGTTCCCGGCGGGTTCCGGTCTGGTGGCCTTTGCGGCAGCGACCGGCGTGATGCCTCTTGATATGCCGGAATCCGTTCTGGTGCGTTTCAAAGGCAAAATGCAACCGGGCATCACTTTGCGTGACCTGGTGCATGCGATCCCTTACTACGCGATCAAAGAAGGTCATCTGACCGTCGAGAAGAAGGGCAAGAAAAACCTCTTCTCTGGCCGTATTCTGGAAATCGAAGGCTTGCCGGAACTGAAAGTCGAACAGGCGTTTGAACTGGCGGATGCGTCCGCAGAACGTTCAGCGGCAGGTTGTACGATCAAACTGGATCAGGCGCCGATCAAAGAATACCTCAGCTCTAACATCGTTCTGCTGAAGTGGATGATCTCTGAAGGTTACGGCGATCGTCGTACCATCGAGCGCCGCATCAAAGGTATGGAAGAGTGGCTGGCGAATCCGACCCTGCTCGAAGCCGATGCGGATGCTGAATACGCGGCAGTGATCGAAATCGATCTGGCCGAGATCAAAGAGCCAATTCTTTGTGCGCCAAACGATCCGGATGATGCGCGTCTGCTGTCTTCCGTACAGAACAGCAAAATCGATGAAGTCTTTATCGGTTCGTGCATGACCAACATCGGTCACTTCCGTGCGGCGGGTAAACTGCTCGACAGCCATAAAGGCGCGTTGCCAACCCGCTTGTGGGTTGCGCCACCGACCAAAATGGATGCGGCTCAGCTGACCGAAGAGGGCTATTACAGCGTCTTTGGTAAGAGCGGTGCGCGTGTTGAGATTCCGGGCTGTTCACTGTGCATGGGTAACCAGGCGCGTGTGGCGGACGGCTCTACCGTCGTTTCCACCTCTACCCGTAACTTCCCGAACCGTCTGGGCAACGGCGCTAACGTCTATCTGGCTTCGGCGGAACTGGCGGCGATCGCCTCCCTGCTGGGCCGTCTGCCAACGCCGGAAGAATATCTGGGTTATATGGCGGAAGTGGATAAGACCGCAGTGGATACTTACCGTTATCTGAACTTCGACAAGCTGAGTGAATATACCGATAAAGCTGACGGCGTGATCTTCCAAACCGCAGTCTAACTCGTTATATTTGCGCCAGTGTTGAAAGGGAGCTTCGGCTCCCTTTTTTATTGTGATTTTTTCAGAGGACTGCACCATGGATTACGATTTTTTGCGCGACATCACCGGTGAGGTCAAAGTGCGTTTTTCAATGGGCCATGAAGTGCTTGGTCACTGGCTGAATGAAGAAGTGAAGGGCGACCTGAGCGTGCTCGATAACGTCGAAGCGGCATTGAGCGATCTGAAGGGCAGCGAACGGCAGACGCAGATGGCCGGCCATGAATACACGCTGCTGTTAGCCGACGATGAAGTGATGATCCGTGCCAATCAGCTGGATTTCGACGGCGATGAGATTGAAGAAGGGATGAGTTATTACGACGAGGAGAGTCTGGCGTTTTGCGGCGTCGAGGACTTTTTGCAAGTCCTCGCCAAATACCGTTCTTTCGTGATGACTAACCGCTGAGTGACTTGCCCCGCGAGGCGGTCCAGCACAGCAGCGAACCGCCGACCACCATCAGCACGCCCGGCCAGAAACTGGCGCCTGGCAACGTATGCAGCCACAATCCGGCAATCAGAATCGATGACAGCGGCGTGAAATATGACAGCGCGGCCACCAGTGTCGCATTGCCTTTTTTCATGGCAATATCCCAGCACTGATACGACACTGCGGTCACCGCGCCCATCGCCAGTAATTCGAGAATGGCAGGTAATGTCAGGCTGATACGGCTGGAGGAATACGTGAAGTAAAGCGCCCACAATACGCCGCCGGTTGCCAGCAGAAACAACGGCAGCACGCCTTTGCCTTTACACAATACGCGGACCAGATTGGAATACAGTGCCCACGACACGGCCGCGCCCAGTGCCAGACCGTAGGCCACCGGGTTGCCGCGCACATTGCGCATCATCTGGTGAATATTCAGCCCGTGACCGCCGCTGATTGCCCACAGCACTCCCGCAAATGCCAGCACCGCGCCCGGCCAGATCCACCAGCGGACACGTAATTTCAGCAGCGGAACCGCAAACAGCAACGTCAGACTGGGCCAGAGATAATTCACCAGCCCGAGTTCCAGCGTTTGCTGACGGGTATGCGCCAGACCGATCGCCAGTGAAAATGCCACCATATAAAAGATAAATAGCAGACCGCAGATGATCAGATATGCAGCAGATTCACCACGCAGAGACGGTTTGCCGCCGACCATCCAGACTAAAATTCCGCTGACAGTATAAATAGAGGCGGCCGCACCAAAAGGCCCCAGAGATTCGGACAAACTGCGGGTGAGCGCCACGCTCATGCTCCACAATAAAATGGCGAGAACGCCAGACAGTGTTGCAAAACGATCCATAAGAAAGGTAAGCCTCTGGAAAAGGAGACTTTTAAGATAAGCGATTGTTCCGGTTATTTACACCGGAACAATCCGCTTGAGAGGCGCTTATTGTCTGAAATCATCAGAAGTAGAAACCGGCTTCCAGACCCACGGTGGAAGTGGTGGTCGCGGGCTGATAATAGCCAACGGTGCGTCCGTTCAGATCACCCTGTTTCTCGTCCGACTTGCCGTATTTCTGATGCACATAACTGGCTTTCACAAAAACATCTTTGTTGATATTCCAGGTCAGGCTGGTAAATGGCGAAAGCCTGGATTTCGGCTCCAGCCAGACCCCTCCCTGATTGCTGTGCGTCCAGGTTTTAATCGGATACAGCGCACCCCCTTCCAGACTCAGACGTGAATCTGCGGTCATTTGCCAGTTCGCCCCCAGTGACGCTTTGGCGTAAGGCTGCAAAGACACTTCAACGGCGGTGTACTGCCGGGTGGTGTTTTGTGAGGCAATATACACATCGTCAGAGCGGATATTTCGCACCCACGCCTGGCCGCCGACAGCGCCTTTCATATCGAAAGACACACTGTCGGATGCCCGGTAACGGTAGCCACGGGTCATGTCCGCGCTGTAGCCGGTGTAATAGGTTTTGCCCTTCAGCGAGCCGTTCGGCACGTTGGCCTGATCGTCCAGCGTACTGCCTTTATAACGGACGATCCCGAACATCACGCTCATGTCCCAGGCTTTTAATAAGCCGCTTTGGGTATCGAGATAGTTATTGGATCCGAAATTAACGCGCAGGCGCGGGCCATGTTCAGCAACATATTTACCGTCCATATTACTGACGGATTCGTCCCACTTGTAATATTCGGCACCATAACTCACATAGTGCCGCATCCCTTCGGTATTGCTGCTCAACAAACTTTCCCCGGCCCGGGAAACCCCGGAAACCAATAAAGAACTCGCGACCAGCAAGCTGGATACGGTCTTTAATTTAATCATTTTCATGTTTTATTTCTACTTACGGGTGGATGGAGCTGGTTGCTTAGTAAGCAATAAGGGGATGCTAATGTCAGGAGGGGGGTAATTAAAGTTATTTATCTGTTTTTAGTAAAAAAGCGATCTTTTGATCTGTCATAAGCTAAATTATTGGTTATATAACAATTTTGTTTGACTTAATATCTGTATATTATTTCTGTAATTTGGCTTAAATATCAGATCCTTCGTCGTTAAATTTAGCTTAAATAAAGATTTAATGACTGTTTTGATATTAATTTGTCTTAAGGAGTATAGCGGGTATTCATCCATGTAAATATATTTTACTTAAGTAATGCTTATTGAGTTTCAGGCGGGGGAATATTCAATATCAGAATTTGTCTATACAAAAGAAAGGCCGGACATTTCAAAAATGCCCGGCCTTTCCTTTATTCAGCTCTGATCAGACTGACGGCAGATTGCGGCCGTAATAGATTTCCTGCATTTCCTTGTAGAGCAAATCGGTGATTTCTTTACGCTCTTGCGCGCTCAGTTCATCCGGTTTGGCATTAAACAAGTAATGTTTGAGATCGAACTCTTTCAGTAACATCTTGGTATGGAAGATGTTTTCCTGATACACGTTGACGTCCATCATGTCGTACAGCGCTTTCATATCCTGCGACATGAAGTTCTGAATCGAATTGATGGAATGGTCGATGTAGTGTTTAACGCCGTTCACGTCGCGGGTGAAACCCCGGACACGGTAATCGATGGTGACGATGTCGGATTCAAGCTGATGAATCAGATAGTTCAGCGCTTTCAGCGGCGAAATCACGCCACAGGTCGAGACTTCAATGTCAGCGCGGAAGGTACACAGCCCGCCTTCGGGATGGCTTTCCGGATAGGTATGCACACAGATATGGCTTTTATCCAGATGCGCGACCACGGAATTCGGCAACGGGCCCGGATGCTCGGTGGTATCGACATCACGCGGGTCCATCGGCTCTTCGCTCACTAAAATCGTCACGCTGGCGCCCTGTGGTTCGTAATCCTGTCGCGCCACGTTGAGGATATTGGCACCGATAATGGAGCAGGTTTCGGTGAGAATTTCCGTCAAACGGTTGGCGTTATATTCTTTGTCAATGTAGGCAATGTAGCCATCACGATCGTCTGCGGTTTTGGCGTAGCAGATATCGTAGATACAAAAACTCAGGCTTTTGGTCAGGTTGTTGAAGCCATGCAGTTTCAGCTTTTGCAATTTAGTTCACCCCCTTATGGATGCTGTATCAGCGTGCGGCTGACAGGGCATTCAGTAAATATTGCGGCAGGGCAAAGCTGCCGTGATGAATCGCCGGATTGTAATAACGGCAAGTTATGTCTGCGGCGTCGAAACGCGCCTGCAAGGTTTTGCTGTCAATCTGGCGATATTCCGGGCTGTTGGTCGCCCAGGCAAAGGTCATGATGCCGCCGTAATAGGTCGGGATCGCGGCCTGATAGAAACTGACATCACTGAAATAGTGGCTCAGTTTGGTGTGGCTGTTCACCGCTTCATCCTGCTGGAGGAAGCACACGCCATTTTGTGCCACGAAAATGCCGCCCGGATTGAGGCAACGGGCACAACCTTCGTAGAATGCCGACGTAAACAGGCTTTCTCCGGGACCGATGGGATCGGTGCAGTCGGAGATGATCACGTCGAAGGTTTCAGTGGTCTGATTAACGAAGTCCACGCCGTCGTCGATCACCAGTTTGAAACGCGGATCGTCATAAGAACCGGCATTATGGTTGGGCAGATACTGGCGGCAAAACTCCACCACGCCGGCATCAATTTCCACCATCGTGATCGACTCCACGCCTTTGTGGCGAGACACTTCGCGCAGCATTGCGCCGTCGCCGCCACCAATGATCAGCACCTTGCGGGCACTGCCGTGGGCGAACAACGGGACGTGGGTCAGCATTTCGTGGTAAATGAATTCATCACGCTCGGTGGTTTGCACCACGCCGTCGAGCGCCATCACGCGACCCAGCGCCGCGTTCTCGAAAATCACCAGATCCTGATGATCGGTTTTCTCTCGGTATAACTCTTTATCGACGCTGAAGTACTGGCCAAAATGGGCGTGCAGCGTCTCATACCATATTTCTTTGGATGACGAGTTCCGGGACATGTCGTTGTTTCTCCTGATCAATCGCAGCCATAAAAATGGGCGCACATGATAGCTAACTCTGCCTGTCCATGCACGGTTGAATTTCAGACAGGTAAATGTAGATTAAGTGTAGACGAGGCAGGCGTGGTGCGAAAAATCGGGGGACAGGGGGAAAGAAAACAGGCTCCGGCATCAGAATGACGGAGCTCACGGCTGAAAAACGGCTGACAGGATTCAGTTGGTGTAGGCCAGTAAACTCAGCGAGTCGCGGGCCAGAGACTTACATTTTGTCGGTTTAGGCACGGCGATCCCACTCAGATCACGGTAGCTTTCTTCGCCCATCGACTGCATGTTAAAGCTGTTGTAATTGCTCAGGTCCCAGCGGTTTTGCTGGGCGAAAAACACGATAGCCCGTTTGATTTGGGTGTTCGGCAGTTGTTCGTAACCGCAGTTATTTTTCAGATAAACGAAGACTGCCGTCAGATCCGCCAGATCTTCCGCTTCTGATTCACTCAGCGCCTGACTGGCGGAGGAGAAACCGAGCAGCGACAGTAATAACAAACACAGTGTTGTTTTTTTCATGGGTGTGTTCTTGTTCTTGTAGATTGAAAGTCAGAAGGACTTGGCTCACAGGCAGTTAAAAGGACGTTACCATATTTGCACTGAGCGGCACCAAATTTCTTTTACCGCTGAACCGCTTGACCTTCCCCTTAGGGGAAGGAATAGGCTGTCGTACTATTATGGCACGCCTGCGCCATCTGTCTGGTTATCACCCTTCAAAAGGACCGAAAAATGAACCGACGCGATTTCGTGAAGTGGACGACCCTGATGGGCGCCGCCAGTATGCTGCCCGGCTGGAGCCGCTTCGCGCTCGCCGCTGACCGCCCGGCATTGCCCATCCCGGCATTGCTCGAACCGGATATCCGCAGCGCCATTACGCTCACATTACAGCGCGGGCAGAGCCAGTTTCTGCCCGGCGTGAACACTGAAACCTGGGGCGTAAACGGTAATCTTCTCGGCCCCGCGTTGCGTATCCGTCGTGGGAAACCGGTCAGCGTCACCATCAATAACCGGCTGGATGTGGCCAGCACCGTTCACTGGCACGGGCTGGAAATTCCCGGTGACGTGGATGGCGGGCCGCAGGGATTAATCGAACCCGGCCAGAATCGCAAAGTCAGTTTGCAACTTGATCAACCCGCATCGACCTGCTGGTTCCACCCACATCCGCATCAGACCAGCGGTTATCAGGTGGCGATGGGGCTCGCCGGGCTGGTGCTGATCGAAGATGAAAGCAGTGATCTGTTGCAGATCCCAAAACGCTGGGGCGTGGATGATATTCCGGTCATTTTGCAGGATAAGCGCCTGAACGACGCCGGTAAAATCGATTATCAGATGGACGTCATGACCGCCGCCGTCGGCTGGTTCGGGCAACACATGCTGACCAACGGCGCGGTGTATCCGCAGCACGGAATTTCCCGTGGCTGGGTACGTTTTCGTTTACTCAATGGCTGTAATGCACGTTCGCTGCACATCGCCACCAGCGATCAGCGGCCGATGTATGTCATCGCCAGTGACGGCGGTTTCCTGCCTGAGCCGGTGAAAGTCAGCGATTTGCCGCTGCTGATGGGCGAGCGTTTTGAAGTGCTGATTGATTGCAGCGACGGCAAAGCTTTTGATCTGGTCACGCTGCCGGTGAAGCAAATGGGCATGACGCTGGCACCGTTCGACAAACCGTTGCCGGTGTTACGCATTCAGCCGACGCTGACCCAAAGCGGCAGTTCATTGCCGGACACGCTGGTGCCGCTTCCGGCGCTGGTGTCAGTGGATAATCTGCCGACCCGCTGGCTGCAACTGATGATGGATCCGCAGCTTGATCAGCAGGGTATGGCGGCGCTGATGAAACGTTATGGCCACAAGGCGATGGCCGGCATGAGCATGGATCACGGCGGGGGCGGGATGGCCGCAATGCCGGGTATGTCCGGTTCCGGTCACGACGGTCATGGCGGTATGGCAGGAATGGACATGAGTCAATCGTCCGGTGGTTATGATTTCATGCAGGGCAACAAAATTAACGGCAAAGCCTACGACATGAACCTGCCCGCTTTCGATGTGAAACAAGGCCAGTATGAGAAATGGACCCTTTCGGGCGAAGGCGACATGATGCTGCATCCTTTCCATATCCACGGCACACAGTTCCGTATTCTTTCTGAAAACGGTCAGCCGGTCGCGCCCCATCGTCAGGGCTGGAAGGACATCGTGCGCGTTGAAGGCGCCCGCAGCGAAGTGCTGGTGCGCTTTAATCATCTGGCGGATAAACAACATGCTTACATGGCGCACTGTCATCTGCTGGAACACGAAGACACCGGCATGATGCTCGGCTTTACGGTATCCGCGTGATCCGGTTTACTGCTTTCCTTTCTGTAATTTCTTAAAAATCAGCGGCCGGGGGCGATCCTCCGGCCCGCCTCTTTCCCTTCCCTCCCGTTTCTTTCTTTGCCTGTGCTACTCCTTCGAACATCTATCTTTCAATTTGAAAGATTAAACTTTCAAAATGTGATCAATATATAATTAATATAAATTCAATATGATTATATTTTCAGCGTGGAGTAACAAAACATGAAAGCTTAAACCCACGTATCCCTACAGGAGAAGATGATGATCGATGTAATAACGCACGGTGCCGAGTGGTTTATCGGCCTGTTTCAAAAAGGGGGAGAGGTGTTTGTCGGCATGGTCACCGGCATTCTGCCTCTCTTAATTAGTTTGCTGGTCGTCATGAACGCGCTGATCGTGTTTGTCGGACAGCGGCGGATCGAACGTCTGGCGCAGCGTTGTGCCGGAAATCCGGTTTCACGTTATCTGCTGTTACCGGTGATTGGCACCTTTGTTTTCTGCAATCCGATGACCCTCAGCCTCGGGCGTTTTATGCCTGAAATCTACAAACCCAGCTATTACGCCGCAGGCTCCTACAGCTGCCATTCCATGAACGGACTCTTCCCGCATATTAACCCCGGCGAACTGTTTGTGTATCTCGGCGTTGCCAGCGGACTGACTACGCTGGGATTACCGCTCGGGCCGCTGGCCGTCAGTTATTTCCTGGTCGGTATGGTGACTAACTTCTTCCGCGGCTGGGTAACGGATCTCACCACCCGCATCTTTGAACGCAAGATGGGCATTCAGCTTGATCGTGAGGTTCAGTTGTAATCAGGTTCAATTCTAATCAGGTCAAATTCTAAAAAGCGGAGCAGAAAATGAGCGTTACGATTCGCATTAACCGGGGTGAAGGTGGCTGGGGTGGTCCGTTGCTGATTGAGGCGGTGCCCGGCAAAAAAGTGATGTATATCACGGCGGGCACGCGCCCGGCGATTGTCGACAAGCTGGCAGAACTGACCGGCTGGGAAACGGTAGACGGCTTTAAAGAAGGTGAGCCACCGGCAGAGGAAATCGGTGTGGCGGTAATCGACTGTGGCGGCACGCTGCGCTGCGGCATCTACCCAAAGCGACGCATCCCGACGGTTAATATCCATTCGACCGGTAAATCCGGCCCGCTGGCACAATTTATTACCGAAGACATTTATGTTTCCGGTGTCCGTGAGCATGACATCGTGCTGGAAAGCGCAGAGGCGGCTGAGCCGGTAAGCGCAGCGGCTAAACCCGCACCGGCTGCGGCAGGACGCGACTACGACACCACTAAAAAAATTACCGAACAAAGCGACGGCCTGCTGGCGAAAGTCGGGATGGGGATGGGCTCCGGCGTAGCCGTTTTATTCCAGGCCGGGCGCGACACCATCGACACCGTGCTCAAAACCATCCTGCCATTTATGGCGTTCGTGGCGGCGCTGATCGGCATCATTATGGCCTCCGGGCTGGGTGATCTGGTGGCGCACGGGCTGACGCCGTTGGCGAAAAGCCCCGTCGGGTTGGTGATGCTGGCGCTGATCTGTTCCTTCCCGTTGCTTTCTCCTTTCCTCGGCCCGGGCGCGGTGATCGCGCAGGTTATCGGCGTGCTGGTGGGGGTGCAGATCGGGCTGGGCAATATCCCGCCACATCTGGCGCTGCCTGCACTTTTCGCCATCAACGCTCAGGCGGCGTGCGATTTCATTCCTGTCGGACTTTCGCTCGCCGAAGCCAAACAGGACACCGTGCGCGTCGGCGTGCCTTCGGTGCTGGTCAGCCGTTTTCTGACCGGCGCACCGACGGTACTTATCGCCTGGGCCGCTTCCGCTTTCATTTACCAGTAAGGAGTCACTGTGCAAACCATTTATCAAACCACTATTACGCAAATCGGCGATTTCGCCCGTGAAGCCTTAACCGACCAGATGCTGATCACCTTCCGTGAAGGGGCACCAGCGGATATTCAGGATTATTGCTTCATTCACCAGCCCGGGAAAATGGAAGGGGAATTGCATCGTGGCGCGTATATGGAACTGGCTGATGTGCGTTATCCGGTGACCGCCGTGGGAGAGGTGGCGATGCAAAATCTGCGCGAGCTGGGGCATATCACCCTGCGTTTTGACGGCAGTGCCGAGGCTGAGTTTCCCGGCAGCGTACATGTAAAAGGCACCACGCCCGACGATATTCCGCTGGGCAGCGTATTGAAATTTATCGATTAACTATCAGAGTCAGGAGTCAGTTATGGAACAGGTTGCAGTCGTGATCGGCGGGGGGCAGACGCTGGGCGCATTTCTCTGTCAGGGGCTGGCTGAATCCGGCTATCGCGTGGCGGTGGCGGATTTGAATGAGAAGAATGCCGCATCGGTGGCAGAGCAGATTAACCGGCAGTTTGGCGAGGAAAGGGCGTTCGGATTTGCAGTCGATGCCACCAATGAAGCCAGCGTAGAACAACTGGCGAAAGCGGTGGATCAGACGTTCGGCAGGGTCAGTTTACTGGTATACAGCGCAGGGATGGCGAAGGCATCGCCAATCACGGATTTTGCCCTCAACGACTTTGATCTCTCGTTGCAGGTCAATCTGGTGGGATATTTCCTTTGCGCCCGTGAGTTTTCGCGCCTGATGATCCGCGACCGTATTCCGGGACGCATTATTCAGATCAACTCCAAATCCGGCAAAGTGGGCAGCAAACATAATGCCGGTTACAGCGCGGCCAAATTCGGCGGCGTGGGGCTGACACAGTCTCTGGCGCTGGATCTGGCAGAGTACGGTATTACCGTGCATTCGCTGATGCTGGGCAATTTACTCAAATCGCCGATGTTCCAGTCATTATTACCGCAATACGCCAAAAAACTGGGCATTCAGGCCGATGAAGTCGAGCAGTATTACATCGATAAAGTGCCGCTGAAACGCGGGTGCGACTATCAGGATGTGCTGGATATGCTGCTGTTTTATGCCAGCGATAAAGCCTCGTATTGTACCGGTCAGTCGATCAATATCACCGGCGGACAGGTGATGTTCTGATGTGCTCGCCTCTGTTATGCAGGGGCGGATTATTCTGTCATTAACAACATCATGTTATTAACAACATCATGTTAAGGAGAAAATGATGACCCCGACTGCGGCATTAATATTCTGTGCGGTGCTGGCCTGGGTGGCACAAATCGCGCTCGGCTGGTGGCAGTTACAGCGTTTTAACCGGGCATTCGACAGACTGTGTTTACAGGGAAATGTGGGCGTCGGGCGTTCCGGCGGACGTTTCAAACCGAGAGTGGTACTGGCGCTGGCTTTCGATAAACAAGAAAAAGTCTGTGACGGCTTTTTACTGCGCGGCCTGACGATTTTCGCCCGCCCCCGGCCGGTAACGTCGCTTAATGGCATGAGCCGGGAACAATTGATGACAGGTGTGATCTTCCCGAAAGATCCGAATATTCAAACTGCACTATCATTAGCGATTGAACCGAAATCATGATATTTTCACTTTAAAAGCTATTATCTTTCAAAAAGAATGATGGCTGTGAATTTATCTTAAAATTTGAGCGAAAATCGTGATGAAACCTAAGCAACGGCAGGCGGCGATACTGGAGCATTTACAGCAATTTGGAAAGACGGCGGTGGACGATCTCGCCGCGCATTTCGCCACAACCGGCACCACTATCCGCAAAGATCTCACCCTGCTGGAAGAAGAGGGTGCAGTAATCCGCACTTACGGCGGTGTGGTGCTCAGCCGTGAAGAAGGCGACCAGCCTATCGACCGTAAAACCCACATTAATACCGGAAAAAAATTGCGCATTGCCCGCGCAGCTATTCAGGAAATTCAGGACGGAGACTCGCTGATTTTTGATGCGGGCAGCACCGTGATGCAGATGGTGCCTTTCCTCAGTCAGTTTAATAACATCACCGTCATGACCAACAGCCTGCATATCGTCAATGCGCTGGTGGAACTGGATAATGACCAGACTATCCTGATGCCGGGCGGCACCTATCGCAAAAAATCCTCCTCCTTCCACGGCAGTCTGGCCGAAAGCGCGTTTGATAAATTCAATTTCGACAAGCTGTTTATCGGCGCAGATGGCGTCGATCTCGACGGCGGTGTTACCACATTCAACGAAGTTCACGGCGTCAGTCAGGCGATGTGTAAAGCGGCTGAGCGTATTTTCCTGCTGGTGGATTCGTCAAAATTTGGCCGCAAAAGCCCGAATGTGGTGTGCCACTTAGGCAAGGTCGATACGCTGATCACCGACAGCGGGCTTAGCAGCCAATACCGCGATGCCATCGAAAAATTGGGGATCCGCATTATTCTGGTCGGGGAAGACGATGAGTGACGCATTACTGAATTACGCATGTAAAACGCTGGAAATTGAAGAAACCCGCCGGTTACGGACGCGGCCGGATGATAATTTCCGCAGCGTCCGGGAAACGGTGACATATGCTGTCGACATCATTAACCGTATTTTTCAGACCAGATAAACACATGCAAACAATTAATCCGCAGTATTTTTCCTGTAGTACCTCGTGTCTGGGTTATATCGACAGGAGTTTGATTGACTGGAAATCAGCCAGCCCAGGCCAATGGTTTATCGGGGTACTTGATACGTGCAAAAAAATGATTTCACTCGTTCCGGTGAATGTTTTCGATCGTTCAATGGGACATCTAAATGAGCAAACACTTACGAACCAGTCTCAGCAAGGAATGAACCGTTATGCTTCCGGGGCAGCGGGAGAAAAATGGGGGCGCTCAAGCATGCCTGATTTTTTAAAGAGCAGGCCCGCAGGAATGACACATCATATGGCGGTTGCTTTGGAATCAGGTTTTTCTAAAGAAAGTTCATTAGGTTTTGTTCTCATTAAAATCAATAACAATTTTGCTCAGATGAAAACAACGTCGACCTCTTTAAATGGCGATAAGCCTGGTTTTCTTGTTAACCATAGTTTTTCTCGGGCAACGGCCTTTAAAACCTCTGCCTTTTCCCCTACGGGTGCCCAGATGCCTGCTCAATGGCGGAATGCACTGGTTATGTATCTGAAAAATGGTGCTTTTGGGATAAAAAATATCGCGGTATCTAATGATTAAGTTTAGCTGACCCGGTTACACAGGAAGCTGACACCAGCGTTACTCATCGGCGGGTTCTTTGATATAATCCTTTCCACTATATGGTCGCTGTTTTTCTGAAAAACAGCGATAAGTATTCTTAAATCAGGTGGTTAGTCTTTATATGAAACATCGTGTTGACGTCATGATTTCCGAAGAGGAAGTCAAAACCCGAATTGCCGAGTTGGGCCGTGAAATCACCGAACACTACCGCGACAGCGGCAGCGAAATGGTGCTGGTTGGATTGCTGCGCGGTTCTTTCATGTTTATGGCTGACCTGTGTCGCGCCGTGGACGTGCCGCACGAAGTGGATTTCATGACTGCCTCCAGTTATGGCAACGGCATGTCTACCACCCGCGACGTTAAGATTCTCAAAGATCTCGACGAAGACATTCGCGGTAAAGATGTGTTGATCGTCGAAGACATTATCGACTCCGGCAATACGCTGAGCAAAGTGCGTGAAATCCTGCAACTGCGTGGCCCGAAATCTCTGGCCATTTGTACCCTGCTGGATAAACCCGAGCGCCGCGAAGTGGACGTAAAAGTCGAATACGTCGGTTTCCCGATCCCCGACGAATTCGTTGTCGGCTACGGCATCGACTACGCCCAGCGTTATCGCCATCTGCCGTATGTTGGTAAGGTTGTGATGCTGGACGAGTAAAGTTCGGCTGCGCCCCGCACAGCAGTTAATTAAAAACGGCCTTCAGATTTGGAGGCCGTTTTTTTATATTCATTTCAAATAATAAATAATCTATTCAACTTATCTGTTGTATGCCCGGTAAAAATAAAATTGAAAATTATGCTTTTTAGGTATAGGTTATTTTTAATCATAGCTTTTATTATTATAGTTTTGTATAAGTTCAAGTTGTTAACTGAGCGAATAACTAAAGAATACTCACCAGGGATGAAATTATAAAAAATGAAAACCTTCAGGAAGATTAACGAAATCAATATGAATGATGCATGACACTATTTCATGGGTGATGTCGATGGCTTATATTCATGATATCTATGATTGATTCATAAAGTCTCAAACAAAGTCACCATGATTAACTAAACAAGGATGGATATTATGACGTGGGAATATAATCAAAGCAGCGGTGAATTGAAGCATAACGGACAACTATTCCAACAGGGCTATAGCGGACATGGTGCAGGAATAAATAATCCAGCTATGGAGCCTGTGAGCAGCCAGGGTCCAATCCCAAAAGGTTATTATCGTATAACAGGAGCGCATAATACTGTTACGCCTGTCACCATTATTTTGGAACCTATTTTGGGGACTAATACGTATGGGCGAGACCTGTTCAGAATCCATGGCGGTTCAAGGAGTGGCGGACGCAATGCACCGAATGGTTGCATCATTATTGATGGCGTACGTAATCGCGAACAAATCATGAATAGCGGTGACACGATTCTGGTGGTCAGATGATGAAAATTTTACTGTCTTTTTTATTAACGTTTTCATTTTCGGCAGTCGCCACGATGCAAATAACTTCCATGCAGTTAACTCAGCAGATAAAAAATCGGGGGGCTCAGGCAGTTATCGCTGATTTATACAAAGATGATGAATCCCAATGGCAGTATGTGCTGACTAAAATAGGCAGTGGTGAACAAAACTGGCTGGACGTGGCCGCATTATTAGCGCCCGGTAGTGATGCTGATTCGGCGGAGTCTCTTGCTACTGCAGCTGCCACGGCCATTCCACATAACCCAGCGGGTGTGCTCTCCCTTCTTAAAGGCGAGGTTTTACCCTTCAGTACCGATAACGTATGCGCTTTACCCTTTTATAGCATCAAAGAACCGGAATTTAATCAATATATCGTTAATGCTATTCAGGCTCTTTATAAGGTTTCGAACAGCAAAGCGTGTATCGATACTATTGTTAAGACTATTGGTCAATCAAACGGATTTGTTGAGGATAACTAATATGGGCATTCCTGTTTATATGTTTTTGTATGATGATAGCGGTAATATTATTAAGGGAGGTATTGACATTCAAGGCCGTGAATACAGCGTGGAAGTGTTAGGGCTGCATCACAGTGTACATATTCCGACCGATAACCATAACGGTAAATTCACCGGCACCCGCCGGCATCTCCCATTTCTGATAGAAAAAGAAATCGATTCGTCTTCACCTTATCTCTATAAAGCCCTTTCTATGGGGCAAGCGCTGAAGCGCGTAGAACTGAAATATTATCGGATCAACGATGCAGGACAAGAGGCGGAGTATTTTACTATTCTGCTGGAAAACGTGAAAGTCGTTAACCTAATGCCCGTGATGTTCGATATCAAAGATCCCGCAAAAGAAAAATTTAATCATATGGAAATCGTAGAATTTCGTTATCAGAAAATTACCTGGCTTTATCTTGATGGAAATATTCAACACACTGATGCCTGGAACGAAAGGGCGACGGTATAGTTAGTACGCAGATGACGACGTAAAATCTCGCTAAAAAACACCTATTCTTTGTCTCAGGGAACGATATTAATGACATGAATTAAATGGTTTTTATTTCAGTATCCATGCATTGACCACATCGACATTATCCTTCGATGTAAAAAATCCTTGCGGGTACTGCATGCAGTTCTTCTCCATAAAGCCGGGGTTGGAATGCAGCGGTTTTCCCAGGAAAATAACTTCAAGTAACCTCCTCATTTACCGTCGTTACGATTTCAGGCTCAAAGCGACCTCTGCGTCTGCAAAAATGTTGCCTGGTTGAATAAAGTAAGAGGGTAGAAAGAGGAGGTAACTAAATCATAGTGCTATAACCTCAGTGCCTTATATTACAAAAAAATATTTTAAACTAAATCAGCGGGTTCTTTTTCCTCCAAATATAGTTATCCTTATTTTTTATTCTGAAAAATAACCATGGCATAACCCAGGCAAGTAAGAATAAAGGTATCGCTAAAATGACAGATAGATTAACAAAGTTATAGTTTTGGTAGAGTAACAGGATTAAAAGAGCTGAAATAAAAATCAAGATGATCCGCAAATATAAAATTAACTTCCTCGTAGGTCTGTCAATATAGGCCATGATTATTTCAGCACCACAATAAGGACATAGGGTACTGTTTTCCTTTAATTTACTATCACAGAATCCGCATGTAGCATGCTCATCAACATGATTACTTTTCACGTAAACCTCTCGGACTGACTTTTGCTGTGTATGAATTCTTGCTTAATGTTATTTATTTGATTTTATTATCTTAATTACTACTCTTTATCTCGAGTGTACTTTACATAATTTCTTTTGAAATTAGCAAGGGGATTTTTCTTGCAAACCGTAAGTGAATATGTGGGGGTTCTGTTAGTTTTTAGTAATGACTCCTTTTACCAAGATTGTTCTTATTTTGAATTTCTATATACAACCCTTATCTGAACAGGGGATGGGTTTTATAATATAAATTATGGCTAAGACATTTCCTAGTAAGCATGCCATATGAATTTTTATTGAATACCTTGCTGACTGCTTCTTGATGCGGCTGAAATAAAAATCGGCAGGGGTAGCGAAAAGAACAGGCCAGGAATTGGAAAAAGCTCATACGCTAATGTTTCTGACTCCCCATGTGCTGAGAGAACAAGACATTGTTCTTATTTACACATTATTTGGTCGCTTGTCTGGCATCCGGTGTCATTTAAACTCATTTTTGTTTCGTAATACTTACTCAGGGCTTTGTTTATGATTAGATTTTCTGGACAGATACAAGTGATACTAATCTCCTCTCCCTGCGTTGAACACCGACAGGCGTCGATTCTCCGTGACTGAGCTTTTAGTCAACCCGCAGTTATTGGCAGAACGCCGGGGCGCGCCGGAGACGCTTTTTGCGGTCAAAACCTCCGGATCAGGGGCAGAAGCAACGATGCGCTATTCTGGTGCGTGCTTATATCTCCGTCGACAATTGAGAACATCAGACTGACAGGTTCAGATACTGTTGAACGGCGCTGAGTAATAAAAAGGCACTAAAAAAGGCACATTTTTGTGCCTTAGGAAATGATGTTAAATATATGAATTAAAAGGATTTATTCATTTAAGTGTCCACGCATTGACCACATCGACAACTAAGCCCCGTTTATTCGGGGCTTTTTCTTTAGTGCATCTGTAGGGATTGCTGGTTGTGTTTGTCTGGATGCAATTGAACGGCATGAACTGTTCCTGGCTCAACAATGATGTCAGCGATCGACTCATGAGTTTTGAATGTACAGCTGCAATTAATATTCTGGCACTGGTGATAGCGTTCTTTGGTGTTGATGCTCAGATAACGGCTGGAACGGGCGTGTGCTGCGTGCTGGCATTTGGGGCAATGCATCATAATAATCACCATGTAATCATTTTTAATCAGATTAAATCATTGTATGTTATTGCTCAAAACATACATCCGGGATTACAGTGTTTTACATAACAGGTGACAAAATCCCCAAGGCAGACGAGATGACAAATCAGGACGATATACAAAGCGCGATTCGTGACGCTAACGAAAGGGAACGTTACATCTGGCGTCATGCCCGTTGGTTTATGAAGGCCGTTTGGGTTTGCCTTCTTATATACGCACTCTTCCCAGTGGTGTTTTGGATATACTACTGTTTTTAGACATGTTTTATACGCTCATCATGAAGCTTAGCCTCAACCATTCACAACCTATCGTCCCCGCTCGCCTCATAACTCACATCCGACAGCAATACCTCCAGATTCAGCGTCGTCACAAATCCACTGCTGCCCAGGCTGTGTGTCACCTTGCTGATTATCCAGGGCTGCGCGTCGATCACGGATTTAAAGCCGGACACCGCCACCGGCGTCTCAGGAAATAAATCAGCCCGTCCGCGAGCCAGGGAAATCGAGAACTCTGCGACACCACGCTGGAGTTTGTCCCACTTTGCCTGGGCTGCCCGCATGGCCGCCTTTTGCGTGGCGTAGATGGTGGTGAGGGCAAACACGTTTTCATCGCTGCCCGCCAGGTAATCCCCTTCCTTCGCCTCCGGTGTTTTCTGCACCTTCGTGCTGACCTTCCTGGCTTTCGGGTGTTGCAGGGCGCGCAGGTATTGCACTTTCGGTTTGCGCTGCACCTTCACCTTTTTCGGTTTTGGGTCTTTGGTATGCAGCCAGCTTGCCGACACGCCGGTATAGGCTCCACGGTCAGCAATATTAAACGTATGCCCGTCGCCGTCGCTGCGCACAATCGTCATCTGCGGAATCGGCTTCCCGCTGGCCGTCTTTGCCGCGCCAGGTTTGATAAACAGCAAATTACCGGCCTTGATGGCGACAACCGCGCCGTTCAGCTCCGCCAGGCGCGTGATAAATTTCGCGTCCGTTTCCTGCGTCTGGTCGATGTGCGACACCGGCACGCCCCTGAACGACTCGGCAACGGCGGGCTTGAGTTTATTACGTGCCGCCACGGCAGACACCACCGCTTCCAGCGTCGTGTCGTGATAGGAGTTGTCTCGGCGGGAGTTCAGGCTGCCGCGATAGTCCGCACTGCGGGCGCGGATGGTCAGCGTGTCCGGCGTGCCGCGATGCTCCACCTCATCCACGGTAAAGTCACCTTTGTTCGTCAGCGCCTGGCCTTTCCAGCCGAGCGCGATATTTATCACCGCGCCGCGTGGCGGCATCTCCAGGAGGCCGTCGGTGTCGCTCAGCGTGATGTCGAGCTGGTCAGCCTCAAAGCCGCGGTTATCCGTCAGCGTCAGCGAAATCAGCCGGTTGCTGACGTCCTGCGTGATGTCCTTACCGCCGACGGTCACCGTGAAGTCCGGCGCAAACTGCGCACCGGCACCGATGGTCATATCCGTAATCACAACAAGCCTCCCAGTTGGCCGGTTAAACCTCCGGCCTGATTCAGCAGCCCGTCGGCCTGGGCTTTCATATCGCCGAACATGGCCGCCAGCGATTCATCCACGCGGGTCAGCGTCAGCGTAAACTCTATCTTTCGCGGCGCGCCGTTGGAGAAGAATTCCGTGTGGGTTTCGCTGACGCTGTTCACCACGAACATCCCGTAAATGGTGCCGCTGCCCTCCAGCAGCGGCCACGCCTTGCCTTCGTCGGCCATCAGGTTCAGTGCCATCAGTGACAACTTTCCGCCGGTGATTTCCGGCATCAGCACGCCGGACAGGGTAATTTTCTCCTCATTCACGCCGAGGAACTGCGGCAGCGGACGCAGGCCGACGCGGTTGTTTACCGGCCAGCGGTAATCCACATCGCGCTGCAAGCTTTGATAGGGGACGGTCTGCAACTGAAACACAAACAGTCCAAGCGTTAACATCATGCGGACATCTCCTTAATCGTTATCCATGCGGGAACGTTGCCGGGCGGCGCGGGCGCGGTCACGGGCTTCCAGCTCGGCGCGGATCTGGCGGCTGGTATCCTGGACGCCTAAACCCGCACCGGCGGCAATGGTGTAATGGTGCGTGCTGCGGTCGATGTAACTGCGCCCGCCGCCGACGGACACCGGCGTGTAACCGCCTCCCAGCAGGCCGCCCGGCGGCGGGACAATGGGGGCGGGGTTGTCCAGCGGATGCGCTTGCGGATCCCCGTCGCCGGATTGCTTCGAACGCCGGTCAGCCTTATCCGCCGTTTTATCAATGTCTGCCGATTCATCCTTGATGATGCCGAGCTTCTCCAGCAGCCAGACCACACTGCTACGCAGCTTATTAGCCACCTGCAGCGGTGCGGTCAGTGCGTTAGCGACCAGGCGACCAAACGACACCCCCGCATCTTTACAACTGTTCAGCGTTTCCTGCGTGGATTTCACGGGTTGGATCAGGTCTTTGAACCACTGCCACAAGACTTTGAGCTTGTCCCCAAGCCAGTCAAACACCGGCTTAAGCGGCGAAAACATCTCTTTTACCGGTTCGAATGCCACCCCCAGCCCTTCAATGACGCCCGCAAAGAAGGCGCTGATCGGCTCCCAGTATTTACGGATAAGCAGCGCACCGGCGACAATGGCGACACCGACGGCAACAATCGGCCATGTCAGGCCGCCGATCACCGTCGCAATCGCGCCGCCCACCGTGCCGAGAAGGGTCCAGAGCATCCCCGCAGCGGCGACAATCAGATTAATCCCGCTGATAACCGGACCGGCCACCAGGCCAAACACGCCCAGCGCACCGATAATCAGCAGCGCACCGCCCGCAATTTTACCGAGCGTGGCCGCCAGGGCTTTATTGTTCACCACCCACTTATCCAGTTTCAGCACGTAGCCGGTGGCGGTTTGCACCAGTTTGCGCAGTGACGAATCCTGTTGATCAAACAGGTCTGTGCCGACCGCCTCATAGGCGGACTGAAATTCCTTAAAGTCGCCGCCGAGGTTGTCCTGCATGATCGCCACCAGCGCCTCGGTTTTGCCGTCCGAGGTTTTGAACGCCTGGGTAAGCGTGTCGAGCTTGCCCGACGTTGCGCCGTCCATCAGCACCATCGCCGACGAGCTGGCCTCTTCACCAAAGATGGCTTTCATGTACTGCGCACGCTGCGCATCGCCGAGCTTGTTTTTCGCAAAACTCTTTTGCATTTCTTTCAGGATGACAAACAGCGGGCGCATGTTGCCTTTGCTGTCCGCCGTTTTCACCTTCAGCTCACCGAGCGCGGCAGCGGCGGTGCCCGTCGGTGCCTGCAGGCGGGTAATGACCGCACGCGCACCGGTGCCCGCCATCGAACCGGTGATTTTGGCATCCGCCAGGGCGGCGGCCATGGCCGCCGTTTCTTCGACGCTGATACCGGCCTGCTTTGCCACCGGTGCGGCATAGGTCATGGTGTCAGACAGCCCCTCAAAGGTGGCGGCAGACTTATTCATGGCCGATGAAAGTACGTCACCGATGTGTGACACGGTGTCATTGGTCATGCCAAACGCGGACTTCACGCCCATCAGCAGCGTGGCGTTTTCCTCCATGGTGCGCTTGTTTGCCAGGGACAGATTCAGGATGGTCGGCGTCGCCGCCAGAATGCCGTCCTTGTCCGCGCCGGATTTGGCGACGATGATTTGCGCGGCGGCCGCATCATCGGCAGAGGCGGCGGTGTTGTCGCCGAGCTGCCGCGCCTGGGTGCGCAGGGCGGTCATATCGGCGGAGTCTTTTTCTAACCCCAGCGTTGCCTGCAATTCTGAGTTTTTCTGCGCAAAGTTAAATCCGGGCATCAGCAACCCGACACCCGCCGCCGTGCCCGCCGTCGCAATGCCGACGCCCGCCGCCCCTGCGCCGGTGACGCTGCCGGCCAGTTGTTTACCGGCCTGATACCGGCCTTTCACCGCGTTGAGTTTGGCCTGCTGCGCGCTCACCCGTGCCAGTGATTCACGCTGCCGGTTGAGCTGCGCGGTGGTTTCGCTGATGGAGGCTTTCAGGCGGCGCTCAGAGTCAGACAGGGTGCGCGTACTGATGCCCGCCTGGGTAAGTTCCGTGCGCTGACGCTGCACCGACAGCCGCAGCCCGTTGAACTGAGTCTGCAACTGCGCGGCGGTACGCTTCGCGGACTCCATGGCCTGCGCCTGTGCACGGGTCGGGCTGGCGATGTTTCTGAACTGGATCGCCAGCGCCGCCGCTTCCGCTTTGGCGGCGTTGAGTTTCTGACCGGTGACGGCAAGCTGTGCGCTGGATTTACGGAAGCCGTCGATCTTCCCGGCCTGGGCGTTCAGGTCTTTGAGGGTGGTCTGCGAATTTTTAATCTCTCCGGCCAGCGCCTTACTGGCGTTTTGCACCGATTTAAACGGGCGGGTCGCCTGGTCAACCGCCTTTAACAACACCTCTAATTTTAAGTTACTCACTGTCGGCTCCGCTGCGCTGCATGGCCTTATGACGCCAGCCGCAAAGCTCGGTCAGCGTCATCGGGTTCAGTTCTGACGGCGGCCAGTGAAAAATCACCGCGATATCTGCCATCAGATCATCAACTGTCAGGGTAGGGGGAAGCTTTACTGTTCCGACTTCGGCGATAAAAAACCAATCACCTTGCCAGCCAGGGCAATCAGGTCGGGCAGGTTCAGGCTTTTACAGTCCTGCGCGGTCAGGTTCGGCACGGTAATGCGCGGCAGAATGACGGTCAGCGCGTCAACGTCGGCATTCGCCAGCGCCGCCAGGCCAATCCCGCGCAGGTGTCCGGCGTTCGGCTTGATGATTTCGACCTGGTCGATCAGCGTGTCGCCGCGTTTGATCGGTTCTTCCAGGATTACGATGTTTTCATTGTGTTCTGACATAGCGGTGTCTCTTCTTCAAAAGGGGATGTTTCGCGCCGCTATCCGGCGCGGGTTACGGGTTACAGGCCGATGTTTTTGCGGTGCTGTGCCACGCGGTCAACGCCGCCGACGATTTCCACCATGTTCACGGTATCGACTTCAATCACGTCTCTGCCGTCAATCGTGAGCTTGAAATAGGTGCATTGGGTAGTGATTTTGGTTTCGGTGTCTTCGCCCTGTTTGTACTCGCCGAAATCCATTTCCTTATGGCGTCCGCGCAGGGTGACTTCCACGGCGGAGGTGTCACCGGAGTCGTCGCGCTGGAAGGAACCGGCAAAGCGCAGCGGCACGGCATCGACTGCACCCCACTGTTTCAGCACCAGTTCATCCATCCCGCCCACTGTCCACTCAAAGCTCAGCGCGTCGTCGTCCAGCCCGAAATCAATGGCGGCGGAACCGGTCATGCCGCCGCCGCGATAGTTCTCCAGCTTGCGGGTGAGTTTCGGCAGCGTCAGCGCGCTGACCGTGCCGAGGTAGCTGTTCCCGTCGTTAAACAGGTTCAGGTATTTCAGTTTCTTAGGCAGTGCCATGTTTTAGCGCCTCTTTAGCTGTTGATGGCCGTGGCAAACGTCGCCAGATATTGGTCGGTGATGCGCTGACGCAGGGTTAAATCTTCCAGCGGCGGCACCGGCGTATAGTCGTAATCAATAAACAGCTTGCCTGCTTTCAGGGTTTCAACGGTGTTCGCTTCCGCGTCATACCAGCAGGTGCCGTCAATGATCAGACCGGCGGTTTTCATTTCGCGCAGCTTGGCGTTAATGCCCGCAATCATGTCCTTGATAAGCGTCGGGGTCATTGGCCTGTCCATCGCCCACAGGTGCGCTTCCGCCATCGTGTCCGCCAGCACCTGCGCGGTGCGGGTGTAGTTCTCAAACAGGAACAGTGGATCATCCGAGCAGGTGCGCTGCCCCCAGAACTTAAAGCCGTCTTTGCGGATAAGGGTGGTGACGCACGCCTGGTTCAGCAGGTCGGCATCGGTGCCGGGGGTCTGCAAATCCCAGTACACGCTGGCAGACAGGCCGGTGACGCCGTTGATCCCGACGTTCGAAAGCGTTTTATGCCAGCCGGTTTCCGCGTCGATTTTGGCACGCAGGCCGAGGGCATAAGCGGTGGCGGGGGCGATGTTGCTGGCGTTGGTGGTGGTGTTCCAGGATACAAAATCCGGCCAGATCACCATCAGCTCACGTTGGCTGAAATTGTCGCGGTACTTGATGGCGTCAGAGACGGTTTTGCAGCCGTACGCGCTGACGTAGCCAAAGGCGCGGAGCTGCTGACAGACGGCGGCGAGCGCCGTGGCGACCTCCTGATTATCCAGACCCGGCACGCCGAGAATGCGCGGCTTTACGCCGAGTTCAGTTTGTGCGGACAGCAGGGCTTTCATGCCGGTATACATGCCGGTGTCGTCTGACCCACCGATGATGTTGGAGGTGGTTTCCGCTTCGGTTTCGCCTTGGGCGACGCGCACCACAACGACCACCGGTTTAGCCTGGTTGGCGATAGCCATCAGGGAGGCGCGCAGCGTGCCGGTTTTACCGGCCTTGCCTGCGGCGGTGAGTACGTTGGTAATGAGTACCGGCGTATCCAGCGGGAAGGTCGCCGCGTCGGCATCCTCGCCGGTACAGACCATCCCGATGATGGCGGTGGAAACGGTGGAGATAACGCGGGTGCCGTCATTGATTTCAACAACGCGCACACCGTGATGATAATCAGCCATGGTGTTTTTCCTGTGATTGGGGTGAGGTCAATCATCGCGTGTTGGGGACAATCAGGCACGGCGGGAGGGATGTTTGAACAATGGCACAACGCGGCTGCAGCACAGTCAGATTTGACTGTGCTCGATACAAAAACGCCCCTTTCGGGGCATGAATTACATGAATTAAGCGGGGATTTCAGGCCAGGCAATATCCGGCGCAGCAGACAAATCCAGCCGGTTAAGGGCGACGCGGTATTTTTTCCAGGCGGTCAGGCTTGCCCGTTCCACCTCCGTCGCATCGTCAATATCGACGGCATCCTGCAAAGGTGCGATAGCCGCGTTTGCTTTTGCCATCAGGGCGGACAAGGCCGTGACGGCTTCGGCCTTGCGTTCTTCAACCGTCGGCGGCGGAATATCTCCCCAGGTAGGCAGACCGTCAGCGCCCGCAACCCGCATTTTCCCCTCCGGTGGGGGGAGGGTTTGATATTCACGGTAAACAACATCGCTGACCGCAATGCCATCCTCCGGCCAGCTTCCGGCATCGTCGTACACGTCCCGCAACGCACGCGGATAAAAACCGTTGGTGAGCGGGCTGTAAACATAAAGACTTGAGGTGACTGCGCTGTAATAGTTGCTCATTATTTTCCCTTACCAGCCGGTGGCTTCCCAGTAACTGCCGCCGCTGTCCTGGCCGCAGGTGAAACCGATGTTATTGATAATTTGTGCCGTACCAAAGTTGTCATTGAACGTCCCGCCGCCGCCATTGATGGCGGTCACCTGAACGTTGACGCAGGCGCTCGGGAAGGGAATGGGGAAATTCACCGTTGACCAGCCGCGGCTCCCTTTGTTGACGACGCCCCACTGCTTAATCATTCCTGTGTCACCGCAGCGCCACCAGCCGCCGCCGAGATTGGCGGTGTTGGTATTGACCGGCTGCCGGTTATTGGGGCTGAAAACGCGCTGCCCCATCTCATTCACGGTGCCGGACGTATTACTGTCGCCGTTGCCGGACAGGGTCATCTCGCCGGTTTGTACCGTATTGCCCTGGTTGACGATGCGGAATTTGAACCCGCCCACGCCGCCGCCTTTGTTGTTCACAAAGTTGGATTCGCCCTGGCCGCCGCTTTCGTTCCAGCCTAAATACGTCCCCTGTCCGTCGCCGGGCTGTGGGATGGTTATCGCCCGGAGATAATTCGCCGTGACGCGACCGTTGACATCACCGCCCGCGCGGGGAAATGCGCCCACATTATCCGCATTCAGCCCGATATCCTGGGTGCCATCGAACGCCACACCGGCAATCTTGCGGGCAGTGGCGAGTTTGGTCGCGGCAACGGCGGTGCCGCCTGAAGGCAGTGCGCCCACGTTTGCCGCGCTAAGGTTGATATCCTGCGTGCCATCAAAGGCCACACCGGCAATTTTGCGGGCGGTGGCGAGTTTGGTCGCCGCGACTGCCGTCCCGCCCGCCGGTAACGCGCCGACGTCTGCCGGTGTCGGTTTGTTCGCCTGGCAGTAAATTTCATTCCAGGCCGTCCAGGGACCATCGACACCGTTCCACGCCCCCGACGCGCCCCGCGTAAACTGTCGTCCGTTGTTGTTAAAGGCAATTTGCTGCGTCGCATTCGGTCCCCAGGTCACGAAAATTACGCCGACGAACCCGTTCATCGGATAGCCTTTGTCCGTGGTCGCGGCGGCAGCACCGGGCACGCCGTAATGCCCGAACATGGCTGAGCCACGCAATGTATTAGGTGAATCCGTCGCGGTTAAATTGGCGCGGATTTTAAACGCCGTTGCAATTTCATCAGACAGCGCCTTTTCGCTGGCGGCGCTTTGCGCCGCCGTCCACGCGCCCACGTCGGCGGCGGTGGGTTTGTTATTCGCGCTGTACGTGGGCACCCACTCTTTCCAGGGACCATCTACGCCGTTCCAGTCAGCGGACAATCCGCGATTCCAGATATTGCCGGTAAACGTGACGTACATCTGCTGGCACCCGTAGGCGCTCGGCGTGACATACAGCGTTCCCGCAATGCCCTGCGGATAGTGCAACGCCGCCGTGGCGTTGGCATTTTTAGGCTGCGCGTACAGGACGGCGCTTCCGGCTCCGCTGGCAAAGCCCAGGGTATTAATATCTGTTGTTGTCAGGATGGCCGACGGCACTGTGACGGAATTCACCGCGCTGGCCTGCACCCACTCACGCCAGGGTCCGTCCGTACCATTCCAGGACGCATTCAGCGCACGCGTCCACACCATGCCGGTGTTTTGCACGGTGTAACGCTGCAACACGCCGCCCGTCCAGGACGCGGGGATAACCTCCAGCACGCCTGCGGCTTGTGCGCCTGGCGGGTAGCCATTGGCGACCGTGGCATTCGCGCCGGTGCTCTGCACGTAAACCCCGATGTTTGCCAGATTAAACGTGTTGATATTCGCGGTGCCGAGAACGGCGGACGCGACCGGCAGCGCCCCCACATCCGCCGCCGTCAGGGTAATGTCAGCGCTCAGCGCTTTATTGTTCACCTTGCGGGTGGACGGCACGCGGGTGTTGGCATTGTCGTTGGCGGCCTTGACCGCTTTGGGCGTGGCGGCCAGCGCCTCGCTGGTACTGCTGACCGAGCTGTTAAGCTGAACAAAACCCTTTGCCGTCAGCGTGCCGTCGGGATGGTTGCGGGATTTTTCATGTGCGGCCAGCAGGTCATTCACATACTGTTCGGTGGCCATAATCACCGAGTCGTCAATCAGCAGGCTGATAGCCTCGGTGTTACTGACGGCAATCACCATACGCAAAGTTTGCGTGCGCCCTGACCCTTCCGCCAGGGTCGGCTTGTAAGTGTCCGCCATATTACAGACGGCAATCAGCGTGCCGTCGTCAGCAAACAGCCCCATTTCACGCATCCAGAAGCCGCCGACGCTCGCAGAAATCACCGCCTCGGCAATGACCCAGTTGCCGTGAGTCGGATCCAGCTTTAAGGAATTGAGCGGCGTGCGGTACACCTCTTTAACCAGTTTTGTCTGCGTGGCAACCGGCATGGTTGCCTTGCCGTTGCCGTCACCGACGGCAAGCTGCGTGATGTTGATGTCAGTCCCCGCCGCAATGGCGGCCGCAATGCGCGACTGCCCGAGGGTGGTGACAACGGATTTAAATGTGCTCATATCGTCCTCTTATGCGGGGTAAACGGTCAGCAGTTCGCCCAGGTAGTGCGCCGCGCCGGTGTAAACGTCGCCTTTGATATCCTGGGTGATGGTCAGGCCAATCAGATGACGGCTGGCCGGTTTGGCGTCGGCAATCAGCCGCTCCATCTCTAAATACATGTCTTCGGTGATGCCGGTTTCCAGCACGCCGATATCCAGGCGAAACGTGCCGGGTTCGTCATTGGTTTCCCACCACTCGGTCACGTTAATCAGGTAGCCGAGCGGCTCCACCACGCGCCGGATGGCACCGATGGTTCCCTTATGGCAGTGAATGAACCAGGCGGACTGAATGACGCGGCGCTTGGTGGAGACAGGCCAGTTTTCATCCCAGCGGTCAACCGACAGCGCCCACGCCAGGTACGGTAAAAATTTTGCCGGACAGGTCAGCGGATCCCAAAGCTGCCGCAGCGGCACCGGCACGTTTTCAAGCGCGGCGCAGGCCTCGGCGGCGGCAACTTCCAGCGCCGAGGAACCGACGGGCAGCAGGCGATCACTCATCGTAGCCGCCCACTTTCAGGGTGTACGCGGTGCAGAATGACGCCTGCGTTTTATCCAGCTCGATGTCAGCGGCGGGGCTTTTCAGCTCCACGCGCTGGACGCCCTCAACGTGCAGCGCGGCATAAATGGCGGACAGCCGGATATCGCGGCCTAACCGGTGCTGCGCGGTGGTGTAGGCGATAAGCCTGGCTTCGGCGGCTTCGCGGATGGGTTCGGCTTCCGGACCCGGAAACAGATACAGCACGGCGTCAATGGTGTAATTCACGACGGTTGCAGACTGGACGGTCACGCGGTCAGCCACCGGGCGCACGTTCTCGTCATTGAGCGCGGCCTGAACCACCGCCAGCAGGTCAGCGGGGGCGGTGCCGTTGCCGGTCTGTGCCAGCACGGAAATCGTCACGCAGGCAGGCGACGGACTGATCACTGAAATATCCGCCACGCGCCCGTCGGCAGAGCGCCCGTGATACTCATACGCGCCGACCGGACCCGCCACGCTCAGCCCTTCAAACGCCTGCTGCGCGCGGATACGCAAATCCGCATCGCTTTCCATCACTGCCGCCACGGCGGGCATGCTGACCGTATCCGCAGGCGTGATGGTCAGGCGCTCCACGCTGAACGTCGCGGCGATATTGTCCAGATCCGTACCGGTGGCATACGCCAGCATCACCGCCTGCGCCGCCTCGTTCACCCGCTGACGCAGGATCACTTCGCGGTAAGCGTTCTCCTCCAGCAGCTTCACAATGGGTTCAGACTCCAGGGTCAGCGTGCGGACGATAGCGGCCTGCTGGTCTTCGGGGTACAAGGAGACCAGCGTAGCTTTGCGCTCCGCCAGGAGGATTTCGTAATCCAGCACCTCCACCACGTCGGGGGCGGGTAACTGGCTCAGGTCGATAGTTGCCATGGTTAGCTCACAGGAAGGGTTAAGGAAATGGCGGCGGACGTATCTTTGCGGGTGCCGGTGAGTTCCACCACGGCTTTTCCGTCGAACGTCGTGTCAAAGGTGATGCCGGTCAGGCTGACGCGTGGCTCCCACTTGAGGATCGCGCTGTAACAGGCCGCCATAATTTGCAGCCGCAGCGCCGCATTCTGCGGGCGGTCAGTCAGTATCGATAGCAGTGAACCATAGTCACGGCGCATGACGCGGGAACCGACGGGCGTGCGCAAAATGTCGCTGACCGACTGCTGAATGTGCGCCAGGTCTTCGACGCTGCGCCCCGTGTCGCGAGCCAGGCCGATGTATTTCGCATTCGTCATGAAGGCACCTGAGTCTGACCGCCGCCCGTCTGGACGCCGCTGTGTTTATGGGTATGCACCACCACGCCGTTTGACGTGATGCTGCCGCCCGAGTGGGTAAGGTTACCGGTCATCGTGCCGCCCTGTTTCACCTCCAGGCTGCCGTGGTGAGTTTGTGGGTGCAGACCACCTCCGGCGAGTCGAGCGTAATGCGGGTTTTCGCCGTACAGGTGATATCCGGTGCAGTCACCGCGACTTTTTCCGACGCGTTTACCGTGGCGGACTTAATACCGGTTGCCTGCAGTGCACCAGTTTTTGGTTCGTACTCGATCACCGCACCGTCAGGGAAAGTGACGTGCAAAGCATCGGCTGACCCCGACGGCGCAGGGAATTCATCGGAGAAAACAGCAGGCATCACAAAGGCGGTATCCAGCTCGCCGCCCAGGCAGAACAGCAGAACCTGCTCACCGATGGACGGTGCCCACCAGGAACGGGAACGCCCTGCGCGGGCGGTCAGCCAGTGCAGCCAGTCAGTGACGTTGCCGCCAGTGTTAACGCGACAAGTCGCCGCCTCTAAATCCACCTCGGCAATGGTGCCAATGCGGATCAGATTGCGCAGCAGGCGCGGAATGTCGTTGTTTGGGATGGATGTATTCATGGATAAAAGAATGCCGGCTGTGTGGTTGCTTAGACAATTAAGTGAGATTGTGGCATCGGTAGTACAACGAGGATAAGATTTGGAGTTAGATATTATCTTAAGAGTCTTTGATGTGTTATATTTGTTATCATGCTGATTTATATAGAATTTAATTTGCATAAATAAAGGGTTTAATCAAATGGGACAAGACCTTTGGGTTTCTAAAAGCACCGGTGAAAGAAGAAAAGGAACAGGTTTTCTTGATTTCAAAAAAATATTTACCGATAAGATTACCGCGCAAGTAATTTATGAAGCTTTAGTTTCTTGTTCAGCACAGAGTAATGCCTCTGATGCTAGGCAAGCTCTAACAGAAAGGGATTTTGATAGTGCTGGTGTTGTTGATGCTCAGGAGAATATTATTGGCTTCGTTATGACTAATTCATTAATTGACGGTCAGGTCAAAGATTATCTTATTGAGATTAAGCGCGATCGTATAATTTCAGATTCGACACCGTTATTTGAAATTTTCAATGTTTTAAAAAATAATGATTTTGTATATGTAAATTACATTGATAAAGTCGTGGGTATTCTATCTAAGGCTGATCTAAACAAGCCGCCAGTAAGAATATATATATTTGGCCTGATTTCATTGTTTGAAATGCATTTATCTTATTGGATAAAACATTATTTCCCTGACGATTCATGGCAAAGTGTTCTGAGTAAAGGAAGGCTTAAAATCTTAGAGGGCGTTTTTGCCAAAAGGCGTGAGAATGGAATGAATCAACAGTTAACTATAAAAGAATGCCTTCAGATATGTGATAAAAAGAACATATTGTTGAACAACCAAAAATTCATCGATTTTTTTGGTTGTTCGAAAAAGAAATTTAAAAAATCAATGGAGTCTATAGAATCAATTAGGAATAACATTGCACACGCACAAAATTCCATTTTGGATGGCTCTAATATTGAAATAATGAGTGATGCATTAAATTTTTGCGAGTATTTTCTAATTCGCTCTGATGATGCAGTTCTTGAACTCGCAAAAAATTGATTAGTTATCCAGTTAAAAATTTAATCAATTCATCCTCCACAATCTTCATATCCTCCGCATCCAACCCTAACAGCGGGCGTGCCGGATACAGCATTTCTTTTGCACGGACGGACGGGCGATCCCGCAGCCCGTACTGATGCACTTTTGCCATACGCTGCACCTGACTGGTGAATTCCACCACGGCATCGTCAGCGGTGCCTTTGGCTTTCATGTATTTTGCCGTGCGCAGTTTGGCGAACATTTCCCGCTTGATGCGGCCTTTCTTTGCTCTTAGAGGCTGCGGGCGGCGCGGCGTGAAGGGGTGCCCCTCCGGCGTGACCTGCTGCTTAATGCGCTGCTGCTGATGTTTGCGCAGACGCTTCGCAATGGTGGCCGCCATCGCCTTACGGCTCTGCGGGGACAGCGCGGCAATCAGCCCGGCGAGACAGGTATCAAACGCTGACAGCTCACTCATGCCACTGACTCACTAATTCACCGTGCAGATACAGTTCACTCGGCCTTTCCACCGGCTCCGGCAGCGGCGGTTCCGGAAAATGCTCCACGTACAGACTGGCTTCAACCTGTTTGACGATCACGCGCTCGGTGAGCTGTACATCAATCGCGATATCGTAGGAACCATCATCCAGCATATCGGCCTTAAATTTAAAGCCGGTCTGCTGCTTTTCCGGCGTCGCCATGATGTCCGGCTGGTTCTCACGCAGCCACGCCAGGATCGGGACAATAATCAGATCGCAGTCCTGGGCAAAGTTGGTGATCAGCAGTTCTGTCTGATACTGGTATTCAAACGACAGCGAACTGGCTAACGTGGAAACGATGCGGCCATTATCCACAAACATCCGCAGGGTGTCGGGGCTGGTTTGTAGCAGCGGCACCGCGTCAGTTAACGCTTTTCGTAGCTGTGCGGGTTTTAACACGGTGTTCCTCCTGGCATTGTTTGACCGCTTCCACCTGGAGGCCGCAGGCTGTCAGCACGGCCTCCAGGTTTCTGACATCACTGCTTAAATCGCCGTTAGTGACCGGTGCGCTTGCCGGTATCGGGCAACTGGTTACCGCCGGACAGCCAACGTAAATAATCTGCGGCGCTGGCAAAGGCGGGACGTGCGTGCATCCGGCCAATACCGTCAGGCAGAGCAGCAGCATACCAATCGCGCATTTCCTGATTTTCATTGAGTAACCTTTGAAGGTGAATTTCACGATCCCGCGCTAACTGCCCCGCTTGTGAGAGCTGTGCGCGCAGGCTTTGCTCCTGCCGTTCCCGCGTTACGGCCTCGTCGTTCAGGCGGTGAATGGCGTTGTCGCGGCTTTCAATACCGGCGGACAGCGTGCCAATAATGCGCTGTGCCTGGTCGGCTTCATCATGCAGGCCACCGATACGCCAGGTTTGCAGCCCCGCCAGGGCGCAGGCTGCCAGCAGCAACAAAATTAAAATGCGCATCAGACTCCCCGCAGGCAGTAGGCCAGCTCATTCACGCGGCGGCGTTCCAGGCCGGTGACGCGCTCGCCGTTTACAAACACCCAGCGCGGTAACTGTTCGCAGGCGTCCCGCCACTTCCCTTTGTTGATGAAAAACGCCAGCGTGGACTTGCAGGCCGCCGTCACGCCGACGTTAAACGCAAACGACACCACGGCGTCATACACCGGTTGCGGCATGGTGATCGGCATACAGCGAGCAATGCCTTTCTCCACCCGCATCACGTCTTCCACCAGATTCACGGCGGCCTGACGTTCGCTGATTTGGGTCTGCGGCCTCACGCCCGCCGTGTGCCCGATACCGTTTGTCCAGACGCCCGCGCTGCACTGGTAGGCCGACAGGCGGCAACCTTCAAAGTCGGCAATCAGTGCCAGACCGGCGGCGGAGGTTTTCAACGTCGGCGTTTGCGGCAGCAGCGCGGCAATCGCAAGTACAGCGGCGACGGCGCAGCGTCTAACGATTGATGGCGGCATTAATGTCTCCTCTGACGCCTATAGCTTTCAGCAGTCGGTACGTTTTGCGCCGGTAGTACCAGTTCACCAGGAAGGTCGCGACGCCGACGGCGGCACCGACTAAAAAAGCAATATCCTGATAAGACATCCCACCCAGCCAGGCCAGAAAGACGGCGATGCAATAACAAATAAACGAGGTGATGCGCTCCATGGTCATCAGTCCCAAAGTGAGACGGTTTCACTGACTGCGGGCAGGCTTATGTCCGGCAGCTCCACCGCGTAGCCATGGGGCAAAATTGCCCCCTGTGCGGCTAAGCCAACGTTAGCCGCGTAAACGTGTTCAACGACCGACTCTGTGCGCCCGTAGTACCGCCAGCAAAGCGAATCTACGGTGTCGCCCTGTTCGGCAATGACTTTCATCAGAGCAGCCCGATGATGCAGTGCGACACACCGGCGACATCGCTGATCGCGTTGCGGCCGTCACGCCATAAATCATCTACGGTGCTTTCCACGATTTCGGCTTTTTGGCTGCCCTTGTCCGTGGTGTCGTTATTCGGGTAACGCTCCGCCAGGAAGGCTGCGGCAATAGACGCCACGGCGCGCTGATAGGCGCAAACCTTCACGCTTTCGTCATCAATCTGATCGGCAGGGACATCCGCCAGGCGATTAAATCCCTGGGCAATCTGCGCATCGCGAAAGCTGAACAGCTCGGCGTTCACTTCGGTCATGGCAAACTTTGCGGCGGTGCGCAGCCTTTTCGCCGTGACGGTGCCCTCCAGCCGCAGCGTGTCGCGCAGCTCAACCGGATCCACATCAGGCCAAAAATGGGTGTTTTTAATCGCGGGTTCCGTCGCGGCGTCCGGTTTCGGTGCAGGTACAACAAGAGACATAATGACCTCTGAATGGGGGGCGGTGGACGCCAGCGTCGAACAAGGTCAAAGACCGGTCTCGGCTGGCGTGCCGCCCTGCGCGGGGCGCATGCTTTTTAGCTGCCGGATGCCTTTTTAATGGCAGACTCCAGGCGCTCAATGTCTTTTTTTACGCCTGATTTGCCGTCGAGAATGAGGGCACTTTTCAGACGCTCCAGGGCTAACGTGTCCTTGCCGCCGTCGCGGTAGAGATAGCCGATAATCTTGTGCAACTGCGCACGGACTTTATCGGGCATATCCTCACTGTCAGTCAGCTCCAGCACCTCCAGCATCAGCTCAATGCTGACCGCCTCACCGGCAGTGCGGGCACGGGCGGCCTGGCCGATCACTTCCTCCGTGAAGGCACAGCCCGCTGTGCGGGTGCCGAACGGCATCGCGAGCCGGTGCTTAAAGGCGTAGCGGGCAATGTTCAGCGCACCGGCGATATCACCGGCGTCAATACGCCATATCATCACGGTCATCAGGATGGCATCCTGTGCGCCGTTCCCTTCGGCGAGTACGCCCGACACCCACGGGGCGTATTCCGGCAGCAGGCGGCGCTTGACTTCCGCTTTGGCCTGGAAGGACTGATGCTTGCTTAATTCCTGCTTATCCGCATTGAGTCGCTGCATTTGCAGTTCGTAGCCGGTGGCATGGGTCAGCTGACCGGCGGCCTGCTGTGCGGCGATGATGGCGGACTGTCGCAACATGTGACGACGGCAAGGGCTAATCATGATGTCCCCCCTTTATTCCGCTGATTCAGGCGCGGTGGTTTTGAAGGTGCCGAGCTGGATGTTTTCGACCAGGCAGCCGCCGCGGTAATCTTCCACCACGAAATCCTCATTAATAGATTCGTAGTTTTCGATACGGTCACGCTTTGGCACTTCCTCAATGTGACGGCGGTGCGTTCCGTCCTGCCAGTAGATGGACAGGTTATCCAGGCGGGTGATCATGAAGGCATTGGCGGGGAAGCCAGGTACACGCACCGCCGGTAAGTTACCGATGCGTTTCTGGCTGATAATCATATCTGCCGCCAGGCTTTCCGAGTTCTCCTGAGCCTTGTTCACCAGCGGGAAATACTTGTCTGCCAGCAGTTGACGGCCGCAGATCACCACCAGTCCGGTATCATCCTGATAAATCGGGTCAACCATATTGTTGGTGGCATCCATCACCAGCGCGTCGAGGTTCTCAAAGTCGCCCCCGGCACCGACGCGCACGGTCGCGGAAATCACGGCATCATCATCTCCGAGAATTTTGCTCATCACGCGCTCCGGCGCATTGTTGCGGTACTTTTGCAGCCAGCCCACGTTCACGTCCTGCAACAGCGGGTTTTTGGTGCGGTTTGACGTTGCCGCACGCTCAACACCGTTAAAACCGATGGTGATACGGTCCAGCGCCTGGCGTTTCACGATGGCGTCACGTAAACGCGCCTGGAAATCCTGATAGCGTGCCCAGAGATCGAGCGTGGCGTAGCGGAAATGGAAATCGTAGTTCGTCTGGCGGCACTCATAACCCTCAGCGGTCAGGGTATTAAAATCAGCCGTCTGACGTTCACCGGTGCCGCTGGTGTCTGCGGTGCTGGCAATAGAGCCGGACACGCCGACGCCGACCTTTTCACCCTTCATTTCATCCACCGGAATGATGTTAATCATCTGCAGGAAGGCGGAAGATTCCTGTACGCGGGTCATCAGCGTCTGCGTCACCGACGGCTCCACGCTGAATTTTTTATCCAGGTCGCCGGTGTCCACCGAGTTCAGCTCGGCAATGCGGGACAGGTAGGCGTTAAATTGAAAGCGGGTTGTTTGTTTCATGCGTTTTTTTCCAAATTGGTTAACGGGTTAATCGCGAGCGCAGTGCTTAGCAGTCGGTGAAATGGGCTGCATCACCCTTGCCGCCGCCGCTGGAAACAGGGCGCTGCGTGTAGTTCTGCGGGGCGGATTTCTCCAGCTTGTCTTTAAGCGTGCTGAACTGTTCGCGGTCATCTTTCGCGGTTTGTTCCAGCGTGTTGAGGCGTTCCGTCAGTGAGGTTTGCAGCGCGGACAGCTTTTCATCAGTGGCTTGCAGGCCGGTTTCGACGTGTTCCACCACCACCTCAACGGCGTCATGCACGTCTTTAAAACGGGCATCATCCGAAGTGGATTTGCTGGACAGCAGTTGTTTCACGCGGGAGAACAGCGACGGCGACGCCGGTTTTTCTTCCTCAAACTCAAACGCCGTTTCTTCGGCGGCGGTAAAGAGGTTGTCCGCACTTTGCTTACGGCTCGCCAGCGGGTTTTGTTGCGCCTTCGCGCTGAATTGCAGGTACTCGGTGCCGAGGCTGGCGGGGCTGTCGGTCACGGCCAGGCCGATCAGGTAGGCTTTGCCGGTATCGGAAAACGAGGGGTTCACTTCGATGGAGGTGTAAACCTTCTGACGGGCTTTCACCATCGACACTAAATCAGGCGTCGGGTCGATATCCGCATACAATGCCAGCTTGCCTTTAAGGGCACCATCAGCCACTTCTTCGGCGTAAACGCCGGTGACATCGCCGTACATGCGAAATGCACTGTCAGGGAAATAGCCCTTAATGTGCTCCATGTTGATGCGTGCGCCGTAGACCTTCGGGTCATAGGTCGCCGCCATCTGTTCAATCCAGTCGCGGGTAATTTCGCGGCCGTCGGTGGTTGCCCCTTCGGTACAGATGCGAAAACGCTTTGCTTTTGTTGCCATGTGTCTGACTCCAGTCGGTGTGTGCTTCTGAGAAATCCAAGTTTCCCGACAGATGTCCGACACCGCCAGCCGATGCGGGTTGATGCTTGATGGCACAACGTGGGCAGCAGGAAAATCAGCGTGCCGCCCGTTAACGTGGCAGTCATGAAAATGACAAAATCACCCATCATCAGCGACCCACGGCGACAGGCGGCACTGCTTTACTGGCAGGGGTTTTCTGTGCGTCAGATTGCGGAGATGCTGAACCAAAAGTTACCGACGGTGCAGAGCTGGAAAACACGCAACGCCTGGGACAACGTCGCGCCCATTGCCCGCGTGGAATCCAGCCTGGAAGCGCGCCTGATTCAGCTCACCACCAAAGACGTTAAAGGGAATGCGGATTACAAGGAAATGGAGGCGTTAGGCCGGTTAATGGAACGCCTGGCGAGGGTGAATCGCTACGGTCAGAGCAGGAATGAGGTGGATTTAAATCCGAACGTTGCCAACCGGAACAAGGGCGACCGCAAGAAGCCGACTAAGAACTTTTTCAGCGAGGAGTCACTGGCGGCGCTGGAGCAAATTTTCTTCGAGAAGTGTTTCCCTTATCAGCGTATCTGGTACGACGCGGGGCTTAAGCACCGTATCCGCGACATCCTGAAATCGCGACAAATCGGCGCGACGTTCTTCTTTGCCCGCGAAGCTCTGCTGCGCGCCCTGGCAACCGGCCATAACCAGATTTTTCTCTCCGCCAGTAAAACGCAGGCTTACGTATTCCGTGAGTACATCATTCAGTTTGCGCGCCTGGCCGGTGTTGAACTGACCGGCGACCCGATTGTGCTCGGCAACAACGGCGCGAAGCTGATTTTCTTAGGCACCAACTCCAACACCGCCCAAAGCCATAACGGCGACCTGTACGTGGACGAAATCTTTTGGATCCCCAACTTCCAGAAGCTGCGCAAGGTCGCCAGCGGCATGGCGTCCCAGGAACATCTGCGCACCACCTATTTCTCCACGCCGTCAGCGCTGACGCACGGCGCGTACCCGTTCTGGTCGGGTGAACTATTTAACAAGGGCCGGGAAAACCCGAACGACCGGATTGAGCTGGATATCGGGCATCACGCCCTGGCAAAAGGGCGGCTTTGTGAGGACGGGCAGTGGCGGCAAATCGTCACCATTGAGGATGCGTTAGCCGGGGGCTGCAACCTGTTCAACATCGACACGCTGAAACAGGAAAACAGCGCGGAAGACTTCCGCAACCTGTTTATGTGTGAGTTTGTTGACGACCAGACGTCGGTATTCCCGTTCGCCGAGCTGCAGCGCTGCATGGTGGAAAGCGCGGAGGAATGGCAGGATTTCAGCCCGTTCGCCGTGCGTCCGTTTGGCTATCGCGCCGTTTGGATTGGTTACGACCCGTCACACACCGGCGACAGCGCAGGCTGTGCCGTGGTGGCTCCGCCGCTGGTGGACGGCGGCAAATTCCGCGTATTGGAACGCCACCAGTGGAAAGGCATGGACTTTGCCGCCCAGGCAAAAAGCATTGAGGCGTTAACAAAACGGTACTGTGTCGAATACATCGGCGTGGACGCCACCGGCATCGGCCAGGGTGTTTTCCAGCTTGTCCGGCAGTTCTTCCCCGCCGCGATGGAAATCCGCTACAGCCCGGAAACAAAAACGAAAATGGTACTGAAAGCGAAAGACACCATCACGTCCGGACGCCTGGAATACGACACCAACCACAAAGACATCACCTCGTCATTCATGGCGATCCGCAAAACCATGACCGCCAGCGGCAGCCGCTCCACCTATGAGGCCAGCCGCAGCGAGGAAGCCAGCCACGCTGATGTCGCCTGGGCAATCATGCACGCACTGCTTAACGAACCGCTGACCGCCGCGAACGGTGGCCAAAGCCCTAACATCCTGGAGTTTTATTAACTATGAGTAAGCGCAAATTCCGCAAGGCGTCACAGACAACAGTCACAGCAGCCGCCCAGCAGACCGGCGGGGCAGAAGCGTTCAGCTTTGGCGACCCAACGCCGGTGTTAGACCGCCGTGAAATCCTGGATTACATCGAATGCTCGGGTAACGGTCAGTGGTATGAGCCGCCGGTCAGCTTTGACGGACTGGCTCGCACGCTGCGCGCTGCGGTTCACCACAGTTCTTCGCTGTACGTTAAGCGTAATATTCTGGCCTCGACCTATGTCCCGCACCCGTTGCTATCACAGCAGGAGTTCAGCCGGTTTGCCCTGGATTACCTGGTGTTCGGGAATGCGTTCTTAGAAGTGATCCGCAACCAGCTCGGCGATGCCGTGGTGATGAAAACCGTGCCTGCAAAATATGCCCGCCGAGGGGTTGAGCCAGATACTTACTGGTTTGTGCAGCAGTGGAAGGACGCGCATCAGTTTGAAGCAGGCAGTGTGTTCCACCTGATTGAGCCAGACATTAATCAGGAGCTGTACGGCCTGCCGGAATATCTCAGCGCTCTGAACTCTGCCTGGCTGAATGAGGCTGCGACGCTGTTCCGCCGGAAGTATTACCAGAACGGCGCGCACGCCGGATACATTCTGTATATGACGGATGCGGCACAAAGCAGCTCTGACATCGATCAGATGCGTAAAGCGATGCGGGACACAAAAGGGCTGGGCAACTTCCGCAATCTGTTTATGTACGCACCCAACGGCAAACCGGATGGGATCAAGATTTTGCCGCTGAGTGAAGTTGCGACCAAGGACGATTTCTTTAATATTAAGAAAGCCAGCCAGAACGATTTGCTGTGCGCGCACCGTGTGCCGCCTCAGATGATGGGCATTATTCCGGAGAACAGCGGTGGGTTTGGGGATTCGGTAAAGGCGTCGCAGGTATTTGTAAGAAATGAGCTGACACCGTTGCAGGAGCGGTTTAAAGAATTGAATGCGTGGTTTGGGGAGGAGGTGATCAAGTTCACTTCTTACGAGCTTACGCCAGATTAAAACGGCAAAGTCATGTAATGCGGGGCGTTAATTATTGTTCATCGTCGCTCAGACATGAGCTAACAGTCTTATGTAGCAAGGTGCAGCTACTTACGAAAGCCGGCGAAGAGCGAAGAGAGGACGTTACACACTTATTATGGGAATTGAATTTTTTATGTGGTGATAATTTATAATTTCCCATGCACGCTGTTAATACCCATATTATTTTTCAATTTTCATTCTAATTAATATCGTGCATTGTTTTTTTTGGTTGCGTGACATACAAGATCTATATTTGAAAACTAATAAATTCGCATTATGTATGCCTAGAGTGAGAGTATTTAAAATGTGGAGTTTAATTGACAAAGCCCAACGTATTGAGCCTTGTGTTATGTTCAATTGTCCTGACTGATCCAGGCAATAATGTTTAATGTATTATCATAGCACCATCCAAAATCAACCATCTGTTAATTGAGGGATGATTTTTAGTATCAAATGTTTTACATCAAAATCATTAGTGGCAGGTACATCGAACTCATGATCGGCCCAATATTTTTTGCATAGATTTTCGAAAATAATATGGACGCATGAGGACACATCATTTGTGCCAAAAAGTTCTATATTTTCCTCCAGAGACAAACTGTTATTGAGCGATCTGGGAGTTAATTCTTTTGACATTTCTTTCGCATAACCACCTAAACCTCCAATCAAATAACGTGGTATTTTGTGCCGCAGCGCAAGATTCATTTCCTCAGCAACACCTGGAATTATGCCATCTCTATCATGCATCTTACCGCCAACAGAAACCATTAAGTTTTGTGATGCAATCAAAACATTTCTCATGGCGGTTAAACTTTTGTTTCTAACTTCCAAATTAGATACATCTCCCTTGCCAATTTTTTTCGTAACTATTATTTCGGCAATATCTCTCATCGCTTGGATTTCTTCATGGGTATAACCGGAAAACCATAAATCGGACATTACCAAGGTGATTGGAGGTGTGCTCGCTTTGATAGCGTGCAAACGCGCCTGCCTTAGAATTATTGGGGTAAAGCTGGGGTGGCTACCATGGATTACACGGCCTCCATACTTAAATATTAATCCACTAAACAGTGCTACAAACTCGAGGATTCCGCGATCCATAGCAGGCTCGGACCACTTTTCTCGTTCTGGAATAGCCCCTGATAGACCAACAGCCAAGCCATCAAGTGATACATTAAGTTTACTTTTGATAGTTGAGGTTATACTCATGAGTCCCCCAATTTAGTGAAGTTAGATGCTAAGAGTGCAGATATCTCCTGATGATGTAAAACTATCATCTCATTATCAAGCCATTCAGCAAGATCATCATCTGCTAACAACTCGCCATCATAAATGAAGAGGGAATGGTTAGCGCGGGGTTGATTAACCAGAAACTCCTTGAAACGGCTGAATGATGGGGGATAAATTTTTGAATAAATTGAACAGTGGCTATGAACTGTTGTGATTATTCTTGGAGTATATTGCTGTTGTGACTTGTATATTGAAAGTGCTTGATCTAATGCATTCCAATCATAACCGGCAGAAATGAAATTTTGTTTTACCAGAAAAGGAACGCGGCATTTCCTGACGAATATATCGCATAAATATGTTTCTAATTCTAAAGTGATTTTATCAAGATCTGCCGATGACAACGCTGTCTTACTTGGATTATCAGTGATAGGCATTTCAAGCCATCGCTGTAAACTTAACAATGTTCGGAAGCGTGGTCCTTTTGTTGAATCAGATTGTGGCCTAAATACAACTGGAAGAATAGGTATTAACATTCCATCAGCAATATTAATCTCTTGCTTAATCCATTTAGAAGTCGATGATTCTGGTGTATCAATAAGAAGTAATAGGCTTGCATTATCCAAAGCCTTTTCAATTTCTTCTTGAACCTTTTCACCCGGCAAAATTTTCGTATATCCATCGACCTCTTTAGCTTCATCAAGCCAAGGTTTATGCCCCAAATCTAATAGGTGTTTATAAATACTACAAGCCAAGTCTTTACCATCTAAAGCCCTGTACGAAATAAATATTTTGGTATCTCTTCCTTGAAGGCGTAATCCTAACATGGCACCAGCACGATAAATAAGGCTCTTTTGTGAACTGTTAATATCAGCCTCATCAAATGGTAATGCTTTAAATTTAGAAAGAGCTTTAGGTGGAACAGGGTAGGCAATATTTAGGGCTACGGGAAGTATCAATGCCGTATCTGTTCGCTTATTTAAAAAATCATTGACAAATTCATCAGCCTGGTCAGAGAATGAGTTTTCATCATAAAGAGTAATTAATAAATCATTCCATTCTTCATCACCTGGCCATGTATTTTTATTTGAATCTAACATTAACTCTACCGATACATGGTTCTTAAATTCCTTGAGCATGTTAATTTTAATTTTTTCAGCCACTACTTTACAAGTTATATTATGCAAAATTACGATCATATTTCTTGCCTATGCTGTGTGAACAACCAGATATTATTACTACCAATGAGTTAAATTAATATTACTCATCAGCACCCATAATTTCTCTTTCACTGTAAATGCTTAAAGTATTAAGTTGTTTTTTTAATGTTATAATCATTAATGTTACTACCGATTTTTAAAGATTTTTCTATATAAAATTCAGGATTAGAAATGAAGTCGCACCATTTTACTGAGTAAATATATGAAGAATTCCCTGAGTATACCTTTGAACTTTCAGCATGATGTATGCATCCAGTGTATTCAGGTTTTTTTATATTAAACATATTCGCTTTCATGATATCAAATAAATTATTTGTTTTTAATGTCCTGCACTTACAATGCGGGCAGGAGTCATCAACAATATAATAATTGTAATACCCAGACTCATCAGGTAGAACTATCGCGAGAAGTGCATTAGGTAAAGACGTCCTATCATTTAGATGTTTCTTTCTTAGTGAATAAGATATTTCCCATGGTATCCACTGGTCAGATTCTGAAATAGAATTATCAATCATTTCCTTAGATACCATAATGATAGTCAGTGAACTGTCAAATATTTTCTCACCTAATTTAGTTTGAATGGTGTCATCTTTGAACTGGCTTAAATCGGCGTCATCTACTTCTCCTTTATTAATATTTTCTTTATCTTTTAACAAATCTTGAAGCGCATCTACATACGTGCGTACTGTTGTTTTTTCGTTATTGATCATGAGAACTTTATCGTCTGCATACTTATATGTAACGAATATTTTACGACCCATATTTAAATCCTCTCAATATATGTACCCCATGTCGAGATACAGAAGAAAGACTGACATAAATCTGATGGGTAGATTTACCCTTAGCTAGCAACCACTACATGTGGATAGTAAGCGAAAAAATTGCTTTTGTCTTTTGGATACTTTGCCCATGTACATGCCTTACAAATTTTTTGCCTTGAGTTTTAACTAATCAGTATTGATAGTCCAAGTTTTCTCGCAGTTTGTGAAATCGTGTTGCCAGCTTCTTAAACTGACTGTCAGAGCTGATTGCCTCAGCGCGCCGCAGGCTGCGCCATTTTCACCGCGCTGCACCTCTGCGCGCGCAATGTTACCCGCCTGCCCGCTTCTGACTTAACTCACCGTTTTTAATGCATGACTAAGATCGCCGCAAAGTAAGGTGAAAGGGGCGATCAGGTGTTTTTTGATCCTCTAGGTAGCATGCAAAACCATGCGCATAATGCATGCAGGGCTCAGCCATACGACCGCGCTCGATACACATCATTTGTATTAGCTCAGACTTGACCTCACACAACTACGGCACAGAGCCAAAGCGGATATGACAGGCAGCTCTGTGCCCAGACTGTGTGAAAAGCGGACGTCACTAATGTCAATATTGGTTAATTAACGGGGAGCAGATCAGGCCCCCCGTTATTGATTATTGTTTGATGGCGTTTTCTATCCAAGTCGCCAAGTTGTTCTTGATATCGGTATAAGCGTCATTAAAGCTTGGTTCATATACAAGCGGCTTAATGACTTTGTCGCCTCGCTTGAAGGTCATTTGGTCGAAAGGATTCGCCCCCTTTGTCCCGTAGCCGTGACGGGGACAATTCAGTCGATGGATATAAACACCTACCACGGGCTTACCCTCTTCCCAAGCTCTCTGGATCTCGTACTTGACCCATGGACGATTGGCCGTTTGACTGCCGATCAGTACTACTAGACAGGATTTACCGTTTAGATTCTGGTTAATCCAATCCTTCACTCCCTGTTCGGTTCGCTTAATTTGTTCCCAAGTATTAGGACTGACAGGTTCGTCACCCTCCAGTAACCCCATGTTTCGAATCTGCTGTACCCGCATAACATCGTTATCAAAGTGAAAGCTGTAAAAGACCTTACGTTTCATATCTAACCTCCAAGTTTCTTTAAAATTGTTAGAACCTTCTTTTCGATCTTTGCCCGGTCAGTAGAGAGGTCTGCAAGCTGAGCTACTTCAGTTTCCAACCAAGGATACTGAGCAAAATTTTTACCTGGATCCGCCAATATCTCGTCTGCCAGTTCCTTGGCCATATAACCAGTGATGCCAAGCGGGAGCACGGCCACCCCAGAATCCTGAGCAATTTGAAACTCCTTACGCACCCCATCGGCATTGATGATTTGGCCATCATGGAGCTTGTTCCCGAAAATAAACAAAGCGATACCAGAAAGACCGATCATGCGTTGCCGATACTCATCCCACAATTCGGCCAACTCTTTGCCGTTTGATGGATGCTGTGGGAATGGTCGCATGATGAGTTGATCCTCGGAGTACTTTTCAGGCTTGGCATAGATGGCATCAAGAGCTCCGTTGATGACGGCACTGCCAATACCCCATCCAAACCCATTGACAACTCGATAGCCGGCCTTCACCAAGGATGCCGAGAGGGAGTGTACAAAGTTCAATGCTTCCTGCTTGTCCCAAGCTCCGTACTCTTCTGCGCTTCCGGAGATAAAAATGGTCTTCTTGAGGAAGCGGCTCTCAATCTCCTTCAATATGACCGGAATATCCTCGTACTCGTCGACCAGCACTGCCTGAATGCCAAACCGGAGCAAATCGCGAATATGATGCTCTTGCCGACGCTGCCTATACATTGCGCTGGCTTCGTCTTCCTTGCCTTGCTGCCTAGCAGTCTCCTTGCGAAGGAAGCAGTAATGAGTGCGTCGATGCTTGTCCGGTACATGCAAACGACTCAATATGTAATCAAGATTGGGATCAGTGAAGCTAAAGCCAATGAATAAGAATGTTTTGGAAATCAGGTCTCCACTCAATGCAGTTACAAAACCCTCGTGGGTCTTGTAGTACTGCTCATACTGCGCTTTGTAGAGTACTGCTGCCCCTGGCGAATCCACATCACCGTGCATTTTGTAAACGACAGCGTCTCGTTTAGGACGAGTGGTGACAAGGTCATCGGTCTTACGCTTGATATCTGCGACGCGGTAGTTCTCTTTGAGACTGTCCTCGATCAAAGTGTCATAGTTGGTTGTCCAATATGTTCTGATTGGAAGCCGTGCGAGGATTTTATGGGCTTCGGACGGTTCCGCCTGCTCCGAAAATTCCTCCAGAATTTTTCTTGCTAGACCGGTTGAGCTGTTCTTCTTGTTGACATGGTATTGCGCAACAGAAATTAAGTCGTGCTCTAGCTCAACAGATAGACCCAGTTCCTCTGCGATTTCACGTAGCAGCTCGCTCCAATTAACGAAGCCGCTAGTTCTAGATAGGCCCGCACCGGCAAAAACGGCAGCGGCCCCTTCTTCGAGATCCTTCACATAAGTTCTGATGAAAGCTTCGACTTCAGCTGAAAACTGAACACTCATATTTTTAAACGACCCTGTTAAAAGACAACCATCTGACATGGCTACTTAGCACCCCAAACGAACACTAGACATTCGATAACACCATTTATACGCAGTGCTATGGCTTCCAAATGGATTCGTTACGACTAGGATCAATACCTATCTAGATAGGTGATAGCTACTGCATGCATCTATACCCACATATTATGTAAGTTTTTTGGGTGTTGTTTTCAAGTGCAATGATCAGATAGGTGGTGGAAAACGACTTTTTTCCTAGCCATTTTTCATTGCTGGTAGATAAGTATCAACGTCCGCTTCACGCCCTGAGACATTCGACAAGCTTTTTATGGCTTCAGTAAGGGCGAGTGTCGCGCTTCAAGAGCCAGCAAATACTTCGCTTCATCGTACTGGGTTCTGGTCTTCCAGCAGCGGTAAATGATCCTTATCCATTTGAAGGCCAGAGCCGCTCAATCCAGACTGTCAGATTTGATGATGTTTTACCTCGGATCAAGTCTGAACTAATACACATCATTCAAACTCAGCCCAATCCAGCATCGGTTCAAAACTCATAACCAGATTACCAAAGCTGATTTCCGCTCCACGGCTCAGCGCTTCCAATTCCCAGCGATCAGCCGTTATGTTGTGTTTCATCAATTCGCTTTCGATTTCCGGCAATCGCGCCCGTTCTTCTCCCGTCAATCTTGCCGATGGGGCAACATCACGGCCTTTTGTCGGATCGAAACTGCGCTGTGCACTGCTGACTCTCGGCGTTTCCTCGCGTATACGTGCCACAATAGCCTTCATGGCGGCAGTGTCGGCCCAGTCAATTACCATTTGGTTGGCAGAAATAAACGCTGTAGCGACGCTCCCAGCCTGGCTATCTCGCCCATTTGCGGCGGCTTTCTTTCCACCTAACCCACAGTTATTGACAGGACTCCGAGGCGCGCCGGAGGCGCTTTTTGCGGTCAAAACCTCAGGGGCAACGGCAGAAGCAACGATCCGCCATTGAGTGGTACGCGTTTCATATACATGAGATTCGCCCAAGTGGGGCGCGAAAATTCCCACAACCTTTTTCACCTCTTCATCGTAGGCATTCAGTTCATTAGCAACGCGACGTGCTACGCGCACCGTCTGATCTTCACGCGGTACATTAGCTCCGCCTTGTGCAGTCATGTACGCCATAAAGTCACCGATATCAGCAGCAGCTCGAACGGCTTCGACTTCTTCGTCAAAGGTTTCCGTCAGACTGATGGAACGGATGCGGCGGCACTCACGGTAGGAACCCATGGTAGGTAGGCCGATTGGGTGAAACTGCGGAATACGCCAGGTAGCAGCCCAGGCAGTAACGGCGGCAGCGGAGTCTGTCAGCAACTCGCCAGTCTCGTGGTCGCGTTCGCCTTCCAGTGCGTAACCGTCGATGTTCTTTGCAATGTATTTGGCGATGTAGCCAGCCGCGCCGCCACGGTTCAGGTGTTTACAGTCAAAACGGTTTTTAGCTGCGCCGCGTTCGTCACCGTCTTCTTTCATGGCGTATTTGCGCATGATATCGATCACCCGCTGACGCATGGCGGGCTTTGTGAATAACATCATGTGCCAGTGCGGGGTCGCGTCGTGGTGAGGCTCTACTACGCGCATCCCATAAACGGACAGGCCACTGTCTTTGAACGCGGTGCGCATTTTGCTCCAGATCCCGCAAAGATAACGCTGTGCATCTTTCGGCGTGTAGGCCTCTTTGTCCCAGGAATGATTTCGCTGAACGCGCTTGTTATCACCTTTACCAACCATGCGGGTCGGATGAAATTTAGAAGGGGTGGTGATTGTCAGAAACATCCCGACGTCACCATTCGCGGCAGCATATTTTTCGGTGCCGGCAATAGTGCTCATCAGCTCCATGCGGCGGATTTCAGGATTTGAAATACTCGCCATCACTTTGTCGATCAGACTGATGCGTTCACCGGTTTCGACATTCTCCAGGTCACGGCTTTTTAGATAATCCAGATTCGACAGACGGCGGGAGCGAACTTCACGGATAGCCTGCTTACTGGCATAGGGGGAGGCGTCACGGTTAACCTTGCCGATTGCAATAAGTAAAGACTCACGCCAGCGGGTACGCTGGCCTTTCAACTGACTTAACCACCAGTCAGGATTGACCAGACGTGACATGCCAGCGATGGCAGACGTTGCATCCAGTTTGCCTTTACTGAATTTTGTCCAATACATCGGGCTAACGTTGAAGGCTCGCGACATTCCTGCAATATCACGATACAGCGCGCACTGCGTATCAGACTGAAGAAGTACTGCGTAATCTCCACCATTTTCAGCCAATAGTTGATCACAACGGTCTTCATAAATGGCCTTCAATTGTCCTGCAATATTCTGTGTGAAACGACGTAGTGGTTTGTCGCTCATGCCTGGTAACTGGTGATAAACATCGGCCTCGGAGATGAATTTCATGGAAGCATTGATATTCATTGCATGGGCTTTATTAACTGCATCGACACGCGGCAGAATGCTGCGCCCAAGGGTATAAACCAGATATTTATTAGCCGCGTGGATGCCCTGAGTTTTGAGCAGGTACTTATGGCGGCCAGTGAAAATTTCTTGCAGGTCTTTCGAGAGGGTTTTTACTTTGATTAAAACAGCTTGCCCCTGATCGTATTCATCACGGGTAAGCGGTCTCGGCCTTTCTTGGGGGACGATTGGGGCGAGGGGTTTATTCCAGGGGAACGCCCAAACATCGGGCGTTCCAGTCGAAGGAGTAAAGCGACTATTCTGCATTACATACCGTCTTTGATATCAATGATCAGATAGCCAGCATTGATGCCAGCCAGAATGAGCAATGCCATTGAGAGCAAAATCATTTACTCTCTCGGTAATGCTTAGCGTTTAGCTCACTGATTTCCTTGCAATAGACACACAGCTCAACGCCAGGCAGAGCTGCGCGGCGTTCTTCAGGAATAGGGCGGTCACAGTCGAGGCAATACATGGAGGAAACGCCCGTAGTGCTTATGCGGGCAGCTTGAATTTGTGACTCTAAGATCAGCTCCGCTCGTTCTTGGGCAGCGTCAATAACATCAGCCATTAATGAAATTCTCCCGCTTCGTTTTGGATGCGGGTAGCCTCAACGCGTAAAGCTTCGGCGGCTTCAGTGCCGGTCATTGCCTGCTTGACGATGAAACATGCGATAGCCTCAAGACGTGCAGCGAATACGGCTGCACGATTTAAACGTTCGTCAGAACGGGCTTCATTTATGATTTCTTCCATTATCCAATCCTGTTTTTGGGCAAAAGAATGCCCGGCGGGTTGAACGCCAATTAAATTTCAGATGTATTAATGTTCTATGTTGAGAACTGAGTCGGTTTCACTAATAAAGGCCGGAAGCGCGTTGCCAAACTCAATGAGTGAGTTAAGTGCTTCAATGACCTTTATTCTTTCACTGTGTGCCAATTCAAAGAAACGCATATTAATATGGCGACTCTTCAACCCAGCATGAAAGCAGATCAATTTGCGCATGGTAGGCGTACTTTCATCAAACGTTTCCTGCGCAATATTTTTCTGGCTGGTCAGCATTTTTCGGATCCCGATAATATGCTGAAAACAGGCCTCTCTTTTTTCCTTCGGGATATTTTCCGAATAGCTCAATGTTTGCGATTGCATAGACACCTCAACCAAATAAGCGTTTGTAGAAGGGCTTCCGGCTCGAAACGGTTGAACACATTTGCGGTTTAGCTGGATTCCATCGTTTGCCACCTGGTAGTTCAATCCAGCCGTGTCCAAAACTGCGGGAAGGGCTTTGTCTTTTCAGTAGTGGTGCAATTGAGATAACCATTTTCCCCTCCTTAACGTGGCTCGCCCAAGCCCAACCACATCAGCCAGCCGTCGCGGATCTCTCTTGGGCGTTTTTCAAACGCTAGCTTCATACCTGCGTTCCAGGCAGGCAGGTATACCCAAGTTTCACCGCGTGCGGTTGGATTCTCTGGGTTGCGCATTTCAATGATGGGCAGCTTTCCCGCCTCGATCATCGACTTAACAGCAACAGGTGTTTTGCCGATTGCCTTGGCAAATTCTGTGTAGGGAAGGGCATCCGACACACTTACGATTTGTTTGCTCATCTGCTAACCTTTCTCGAGATCTCGACAACTGCTTATAGCCGCTTAGCGACGCTTACAGATGTTTAGATTATGTTGAATCAAAATAACGTTTACATCTAATTATTAGAGGATCTTGAAAACATGTCAAGCTCAATAGCTGAGAAGATAGGGCTCATGAGGGAATCTGAGAGGATTAACCGGAGGCAATTCGCTGAGTTGACAGGCGTTCCATATAGCTCTTTGACCTACTACGAGAGTGGCAGATCCGTGCCGCCGACGGATGTGACTATGAAAATTTTGGCTCACCCAAAGTTCACAAAATACACAATGTGGTTCATGACTGATCAAATTTCCCCTGAAGCCGGACAGATCGCGCCGGTTCTCGCACACTTTGGGCAGGGCGAAACAACGTCGTCCCACTCCGACAAAAAGACTGGTTAACGTTACATTTCGACTTTTTACGTTTTATAGAATCACAGAGTCTTTGCAGTACCCACGATTCCGGAGGGCTTCAATATGTCGATTAAGAAGCTCGATGATGGTCGTTATGAAGTGGACATCAGACCGCAGGGGCGCAACGGAAAGCGCTTCCGGCGTAGGTTCGACAAGAAACATGAAGCAGCCGCCTACGAAAAATATGTAGCGGTGAATTATCACGACAAAGAATGGCTATCTAAACCAGCAGACAAGCGGCCGTTATCCGAGTTGATAGAACTGTGGTGGCTCTATCACGGGCAGAACGTGAAACACGGCAAGCTCGACAAAGCCAAACTGGAATTCATCTGCAACCTGATGGATGACCCGTGTTCTTTCCAAATTGACAGCCTGGCTATTACAAAATTTAAGTCTTTGAGATTGGCGAAGGGCGTTAAGGCAACGACGGTAAACCGCAATTTGATGTTGCTGAGTGGTCTGTTTACTTACCTGAATGAAGCAGGTTTATTCCACGCTGAAAATCCGTTGCATGGCGTAACGTTGCTAAAAGGGCAGCTATCATCCATGACTTTTATGTCTGCTGATGAAATTGAGAAGTTGCTGTCTGTTTTGGAAGGGGACAATAAGAGGATTGCGATCCTGAGCTTGAGTACAGGAGGCCGTTGGGGAGAAATAAGCAGTTTGAAGGTTGAGAACGTCATTAATAACCGAGTGACTTTTCTCAATACCAAAAACGGCAGACCCAGAACAGTCCCGATCTCAGACGAGGTATGTAAGGCAGTCAAAAATCAGAAGTCTGGATTACTTTTTCCTGGTGCTGATTATTTGACCTTCCGGCTGCTATTGAAATCGGTGAAGCCAGACTTACCGAAAGGGCAATCATTGCATGTGCTGCGACATACGTTTGCGACACATTTCATGATGAACGGCGGGAACATAATCACCCTGCAAAGAATTCTCGGACACGCGAATATTAACCAAACAATGGTCTATGCTCACTTCGCTCCGGACTTCCTGCAGGACGCGATTTCCTTCAATCCACTGAGGGGAAAAGCGGGGCTGGAGTGTCCACATAGTGTCCACACCTAAGCATCTTTGTAGGGCTTGTAGCTGCTTACACCACATATAACTCATTGATTTATGGTGATCGCGTTGTAAGTACAGGAAAAATAAATGATAAAAAAGGCACATTTTTGTGCCTTTTGTTTTTTGAATTTCTGTAGAGTAGGGCGGCTTGTTATTGCGGGTCGCCGTTCAGCAAGGCGGAGACGCCCTGACGGTAGCGCTGTTCCAGTGTTTCGCGGCTGGTGGCGTCAACTTCGAGGTTGCGCAGACGTCCGTCCAGAATGCCGTAAACCCAGCCGTGCAGCGTGACTTTCTGGCCGCGTTTCCAGGCCGATTGCATCACGGTGGAGTGGCCGAGGTTGTAAACTTGCTCTACCACGTTCAGTTCACATAACTTATCGAGGCGCTTCTCTGGCGACAGTTCGCCCAGCAGGGAACTGTGTTTGTACCAGATGTCCCGGATATGCAACAACCAGTTATTAATCAAACCCAGTTCAGGGTTTTCAACCGCCGACTGCACACCGCCACAGCCGTAGTGACCGCAGATAATCACGTGTTCGACTTCCAGCACGTCGATAGCATATTGCACAACGGACAGGCAGTTAAGGTCGGTGTGGATGACCAGGTTGGCAACGTTACGGTGAACGAACAGTTCGCCTGGCTCAAGCCCTGTCAGGCGCTCGGCGGGAACACGGCTGTCAGAACAGCCAATCCACAGAAAGCGGGGTTTTTGAGATTGGGAAAGCCGCTCAAAGAAACCAGGATCTTCATCAATCATGGTTTTGGACCAGGCTGCGTTATTACTGATGAGTCTTTCTATGTCATTCATTGATGTTAATAGCCTGTGTTACGAGCTGACTGCGATGGAGTAATATAGGGCAATGCCCCGACTTTTCAAACTGATTCGGCATCTCCGTTTACTCATTCTTACAACAGGGTTTTCACAAGAAGGTACGCTCCCTTTATGAATTATGCATTGGAACTGGAAAAGTTAACCAAAACTTACGCCGGTGGTGTACAGGCTTTGCGTGGAATCGATCTGCGCGTCGAAGCTGGCGATTTTTATGCCCTGCTTGGGCCAAACGGTGCGGGTAAATCCACCACCATTGGCATCATCAGTTCACTGGTCAACAAAACCGCCGGCAAAGTGCAGGTGTTTGGCTATGACATCGATAAAGATATCGTCAACGCTAAACGTCAGCTCGGGCTGGTGCCGCAGGAATTTAACTTCAACCCGTTTGAAACCGTCATGCAGGTGGTGGTTAATCAGGCCGGTTATTACGGCGTGCCACGTCCGCTGGCATTGCAACGTGCTGAAAAATATCTGACGCAGTTGGATCTCTGGGGCAAACGCAACGAGCGTTCGCGCATGCTGTCCGGCGGGATGAAGCGTCGTCTGATGATCGCCCGTGCGCTGATGCACGAGCCAAAATTGCTGATCCTCGATGAGCCAACGGCGGGTGTGGATATCGAATTACGTCGCTCAATGTGGGGTTTCCTGAAAGAGCTGAACGCACAGGGCACGACCATCATTCTGACCACGCACTATCTGGAAGAAGCGGAAATGCTGTGCCGTAACATCGGTATTATTCAGGGCGGTCAGTTGGTGGAAAACACCAGCATGAAGGAACTGCTCTCGAAGCTGAAATCTGAAACTTTCATTCTGGATTTAGGGGCGAAAAGCCCGCTGCCGGTGCTGGAAGGTTATCGCAGTAAGCTGACGGATACGTCAACGCTGGAAGTGGAAGTCATGCGCGAGCAGGGACTGAATTCCCTGTTCAGCCAGCTGAGCAAGCAGGGCGTGCAGGTATTGAGTATGCGTAACAAGGCGAACCGTCTGGAAGAGCTGTTTGTCACGCTGGTGAACGGCAGCGAGGAAAAGAAATAATGTCGCAATTGTATTGGGTGGCACTCAAAAGTATCTGGCTGAAAGAGATCAACCGGTTTGGTCGCATCTGGATCCAAACGCTGGTTCCTCCGGTCATCACCATGACCTTATATTTCATCATCTTTGGTAATCTGATCGGCGCACAGATTGGCAACATGCACGGTTTCACCTACATGCAGTTTATCGTGCCGGGGCTTATCATGATGGCGGTGATCACTAACTCCTACGCCAACGTGGCCTCGTCGTTCTTCAGCGCCAAATTCCAGCGCAATATTGAAGAACTGCTGGTGGCTCCGGTGCCGACGCATGTCGTTATTGCCGGTTATGTCGGCGGCGGCGTGGCGCGCGGGATCTGCGTGGGGATCCTGGTCACGGCGATCTCGTTGTTCTTCGTGCCGCTGGTGATCCATTCCTGGTGGATCATTGCGCTGACACTGTTACTGACCGCGATCCTGTTTTCTCTGGGCGGTCTGCTGAACGCCGTGTTTGCAACAACGTTTGATGACATCAGCCTGATCCCGACCTTTGTGCTGACCCCGCTGACTTATCTGGGTGGCGTGTTTTACTCGCTTTCCCTGTTGCCGCCAATCTGGCAGGCGATCTCTAAGCTGAACCCGATCGTCTACATGATCAGCGGTTTCCGCTACGGTTTCCTGGGGATTTCAGACGTGCCGCTGGTGTTTACCATGAGCGTGCTGGTGGCATTTATCGCGGTGTTTTATTGGCTGGCGTGGTACTTGATCGAGCGCGGGCGTGGTCTGAGAAGTTGATTTTTCTGTGCTCCCTCCCCTGCGAAGGGGAGGGGCTGGGGTGGGGTATCAAGGTCAAAAACTAAATTCAAAGTGTGCTTTAACTCATTGCTTTGTATTTAAAACCCCCTCCCATCCTTCCCCTTCGCAGGGGAAGGCTTTTT